>DATKCC010000314.1:0-2333 GCA_035513375.1 Thermoanaerobaculia bacterium
TGCTCGAAGTAGGTGACCATCTGGGCGAGCGCCGGGAACTCGTGCGGCCGCACGGTGCAGAACTGCCCCGCCTTGTACTCCCAGGGCTCGCCGTCGTCCTCGACCTTGGCGAGGTAGAGGGTCACCGTGTCGTGGGTCTCCTGGGCCACCTCGACGACCTCGACGTCCCACATCCGGATCGCCGGCTTCTTGGCGGGCGCGGCGGCGGCCCGGGAGCGGCTCGCGGCGGGCGCGGGCGTCGACGCGGTTTGGGCGGCGGCGTGTACGGGCTCGGCCATGAGGTTCGGATCTCCGTCGTCGGTGCCAGGGGATGCGCGGGTCGAGAGTCTATCGGATGCGAGCGGAAGGCCAGAGTGGTTGGAGGGTAGCCACCCTATCGGCCGAGACAGAGCCCGGAATCCCGCCCGGCCCCCCACCCCGGCCGAGACGGAGCTCGGCATCCCGCCCAGGCCCCCCACCCCGGCCGAGACGGAGCTCGGGCGCTTCAGGCGTAGGTGGTTGTCGAACCGATCGCCGATCCTCTTCCTGGTTCGGACTCGCCCCTGCCCTTGCGACGTGCACCTCCGATTGAAGCGGCCGAGCTCCGTCTCGGCCGGGGCGGGGGCGGGGCTCCGAGTCACCCCTCCGTGAACGGCCCCTCTGCAAGGCTCCCACCCCCGTTTCCCGTCCTACTGGGAGGCCATGGGTTCACCGCTCCAGTACCGCACCTGGCGCCGCAGCCGAGGCAACCGGCTCCCCAGAATCCACTATCCCCAGGGCTACCCGATCCACCTCACCCTCTGCACTCCCGGCGAAGGCGACCCCTTCGCCCGCGCCGCCTTCGCCCAACCGGTCTTCGACGCCCTTTCACACCACCCCGCCACTCTCGCCGCCTGCCTCATGCCCGACCACCTCCACTGGCTCCTGGAGGACGCGGCGCGGGCCATCGAAACCGTACAGGCGTTCAAGTCCTACTCCACCAGGCTCGTCCGCAGGGCAGGGTACCGAGACCCCCTCTGGCAGCGATCGTTCTGGGACCACGTAGTACGCCGGCGGGAGAGCCTCGAGGCGGTGGTCGCCTACATCCTGGACAATCCCGTGCGCCATGGGCTCGTGCGGGTCCAGGAGGAGTATCCCTACTCGGTGGTGAGATCGGAGCGGTTCGCAGGGTAACTACCTCCCGCCCCGGCCGAGACAGAGCTCGGCCGCTTCAGGCGTAGGTGGTTGTCGATAGCTCGACCGATCCTCGGCCTGCCTCGGACTCGCCCCTGCCCCTGTGAGGCGCACTTCCGATTGAAGCGGCCGAGCTCTGTCTCGGCCGGGGCGGGGGGGGGCTCGAGCTTGTTCACCTCGTCGGGTCCGAGGGCGCCCTACTTCGCCGTGAGGGTCTCGACCGGCTCCCAGCCCTCCGGGGCGCCTTCAGTGGCGAGGGGGGCGGCGCGGCGGGCCAGGGCGGCGGCCGGGGGGTCGCCCACGTCGGCCAGGGCCTGGAAGGCGGCCGCGGCCTCCTCGAAGCGGCGGCTCCGGTAGTGGGCCAGGGCCTCGGCGAAGCGGGCCGCGCGCTCCTCGAGCTCGGGCGGCGCGGGGCGCTCGGCCATCAGCTCGTAGATCGCCACCGGCTCTTTCTTGCCCTTGACCCGCACCCGGTCGAGCTCCCGGAAGAGGAAGCCGGCCCCCGCCGCCTGGGCCGCCTTCACCGTCGCTTCCGAGGCCAGGACGTCGGTGCCGTAGGGCTTGTTGAGGCCCTCGATCCGGGAGCCGAGGTTGACGTTGTCGCCGATCACCGTGTAGTCGAAGACGTCCTCGGAGCCCATGTTGCCGACCGACATCTCGCCGCTGTTCAGGCCCACGCCGATCCCCAGCGCCGCCCCCTCGGGGAGCTTGCCCTCAGCGCGCCAGCCGGCGTTGAGCTCGGCGAGCTTCGAGCGCATCGCGAGCGCCGCCCGGCAGGCCCGGGCGGCGTGGTCGGGGAGCGCCACCGGGGCGCCGAAGAAGGCCATCAGGGCGTCGCCCATGTACTTGTCGAGGGTGCCGCCCTCGGCGAGCACCAGCCGGGTCATCGGGGTGAAGTACTGGTTGAGCAGTTGGACCAGCTCCTCGGAGTCGAGCCGCTCGGCGATCGAGGTGAACCCCCGGATGTCGGAGAAGACGACGGTCATCTCCCGCCGCTCGCCGCCCAGGCGCACCCGCTCCGGGTGGCGGAGCATCTCCTCGACGATCGACTCGGAGACGAACTGGGCGAAGGTGCGGCGGATCTGGCGGGCGCGGGCGTCGACGATGCCGATCTGGTACGGCAGGGTGAGCCCCAGGGCGACCAGCCCGGTCACGACCGGCGTCACCACCTCCAGGTGCCA
>DATKCC010000315.1:0-4686 GCA_035513375.1 Thermoanaerobaculia bacterium
ACGCAGGTCGGTACCACCGAGGCCTGGATGTGGCTCTGGCCGTCCTCGTGCTGGAGCCCCTCGCCGTTCAGGGTCGTCCGCCCCGAGGTGCCGCCGATCAGGAAGCCCCGGGCGCGCATGTCGGCCGCCGCCCAGATCAGGTCGCCCACCCGCTGGAAACCGAACATCGAGTAGAAGATGAAGAACGGCACCATGGTGACGCCATGGTGGGCGTAGGCGGTGCCGGCGGCGGCCCAAGAGCAGAGCGACCCGGCCTCGGTGATCCCCTCCTGAAGGACTTGGCCGTCCTCCTCCTCCCGGTAGTAGAGGAGCTGGTCGGAGTCGACCGGCTGGTAGAGCTGGCCGACCGGCGAGTAGATGCCGAGCTGGCGGAACAGGCCTTCCATGCCGAAGGTGCGGGCCTCATCGGCGACGATCGGCACGATCCGATCCTTGATCTTCTCGTCCCGGACCAGTGCCGACAAGATGCGGACGAAAGCCATGGTGGTCGACATCTCGCGGCCTTTCGAGCCCTCGGTCACGAGCTTGAAGGCGTCCAGGCCCGGAATCTCGAGCGCGTCGGCCACGGTCACCCGGCGCGGCAGCCAGCCGCCGAGCTCGTCGCGGCGGCGCTTGAGGTACTGGTACTCCGCGGAGTCCTTGCTCGGCCGGTAGTACGGGACCTCGGCGATCTTCTCGTCCGGGATCGGCACCCGGAAGCGGTCGCGGAACTTCTTGAGCTCCTCGGTGTCGACCTTCTTCTGCTGGTGGGCGATGTTCTGGCCCTCGCCGGCCTCGCCCAACCCGTAGCCCTTCACCGTCTGGGCCAGGATCACCGTCGGCTGGCCCTGGTGGTGGGCCGCCGCGTGGTAGGCGGCGTACACCTTGAAGGGGTCGTGCCCGCCCCGGCGCAGGTTCCAGAGCTCCTCGTCGGTCATGTTGGCGACCATGCGCTCGAGCTCGGGGTAGGCGCCGAAGAAGTGCTCGCGCACGTAGGCGCCGTCCTTGGCGGCGTAGGCCTGGTAGTCGCCGTCGAGGACCTCCATCATCCGCTTGCGCAAGAGACCCTTACCGTCCCGGGCCAGCAGCGGGTCCCAGTTGCGCCCCCAGACGAGCTTGATCACGTTCCAGCCGGCGCCCCGGAACAGGGTCTCGAGCTCCTGGATGATCTTGCCGTTGCCGCGCACCGGCCCGTCGAGGCGCTGGAGGTTGCAGTTGACGACGAAGACCAGGTTGTCGAGCAGCTCGCGGGCAGCGAGCGAGAGGGCGCCCACCGACTCGGGCTCGTCCATCTCGCCGTCGCCCAGGAATGCCCAGACCTTGCGGCCGGAAGCGTCGAGGATGCCCCGCTTGTGGAGGTACCTCATGAACCGCGCCTGGTAGATCGCCATGATCGACCCCAGGCCCATCGACACCGTGGGCACGCACCAGAACTCGGGCATGAGCCAGGGGTGGGGGTAGGAGGAGAGGCCGGGCTTCTCGACCTCGCGCCGGAAAAGGTCGAGGTGCTCTTCGTCGAGCCGGTGCTCGAGGAAGGCCCGGGCGTAGATCCCGGGCGAGCTGTGGCCCTGGAAGAAGACGATGTCGCCGCGGCCCTGGTCGGTCGGAGCGCGGAAGAAGTTGTTGAAGCCGACTTCGAACAGGTTCGCGACCGACTGGTAGCTCGCGATGTGGCCCCCCAGGCCGGGGAAGCGCTTGTTGGCGCGAACCACCATGGCCATGGCGTTCCAGCGCATCATGCTCTTCAGGCGCCGCTCGAGCTCGTAGTTGCCGGGGCGCCGGGCTTCCTTCTCGGGTGGGATCGTGTTGATGTACTCTGTCGTCATCCGGAACGGGATCTGCCCGCTGTGGCGGTGGAAGCGCTCGCCGAGGCGCTCGATCAGGTACTGGGCGCGCTCCGGGCCACCGTGCTCGAGAACCGCCTCGAGCGAGTCGAGCCACTCCCGGGTCTCTTCCGGATCGATGTCCTGCCGTCGGGGATCTTCGGTCATCGCCTCTCGCTGGGGGGTTCGGCCCTGGGCCGCGGGCCGGGATTCGCGGGTACCGTCAAGGATGGGTAGTATGCCAGACGGTGGCCGCGCCCCGTGCGCCCACCCCTTGCCCGTGCCCTCACGCTCCGCCAACCCGGGCCTCTACCTCCACGTCCCCTTCTGCTCGGCGATCTGCCCCTACTGCGACTTCGCGGTCACCAGGGGCGGCAGCGAGCGCCGCGCCGCCTACGTCGACGCGGCGATCGCCGAGGTAGCGCTCGCGGCCGGCTGGTGGCGGGAGGCCCGGCCTTTCGACACCGTCTACCTGGGCGGCGGCACGCCGTCGATGCTCGCGGCCGAGGAGCTCGCGCGCTTGCTCTCGGCCCTCCGGAGCCACCTGCCGGTCGCCCCGGAGGCGCGCCTCTTTCTCGAGGCGAACCCCGAGGATGCCTCGCCGGAGAAGCTCGCCGAGCTTCGGGAGATCGGGGTCTCGACCCTGTCGCTCGGAGTCCAGTCCTTCGACCCGGGGGCGCTCAAGCTCCTCGGCCGGCGGCACACGCCGGAGGCGGCCCGGCGGGCGGTCGCGGCGGCCCTCGAGGCGGGCTTTGCCACGGTATCGGTCGACCTGATCTTCGGCCTGCCCCATCTCGGGGCCGAGCGATATCCGAGCTCCGGCGCGCTCGAGAAGACGCTCGCGACGACGGTGGCCATCGCCCCGCACCACCTCTCCTGCTACCAGCTCACCTTCCACCAGGGCACGCCGTTCGGGCGCGGCCTCGCGCGCGGGGTGATCCGGGTGCTCCCGGAGCCGGCCCAGGCCGCGGCCTACGAGCAGGTTCTCGAGCTCCTGGCCGCGGCCGGCTACGAGCCCTACGAGGTCTCCAACTTCGCCCGCGCGACCCCGGACGGCGCCGACCACCGCTCGGCCCACAACCGCAAGTACTGGGACCACACCCCCTACCTCGGCCTAGGGCCCTCGGCCCATTCCTTCGACGGCCGGCGGCGGTGGTGGAACGAGCGTGGGGAGGAGGCCTGGCGGCGGCGGCTCGCGGCGGGGGAGCGGCCGGTGGCGGGCGAGGAGACGCTGAGCGACGCGGACCTGGCTCTCGAAGCGCTGATGCTGGGCCTCCGGACCGCCGCGGGCGTCGACCTCGAGCGCTTCCGGGAGCGCTTCGGAGTCGACCTGGTGGCACGAAACGAGGCCCTGGTCGAGCGTCTGGTCGAGGAGGGGCTGGTGGCGGTGGCGGCGGGCCGGCTCCGACCGACCCTCCGGGGCTTCGCGGTGGCGGACGGCCTGCCGGTGGGGTTCGAAACGACCCCCTCACCCTGACCCTCTCCCCCTTCCCGGGGGCGAGGGCACCACCGCCCGCCCCAACGACTCCGCCCCCCGTAACGGTCGGGAGCCTTTCCCGTATACAATCCTCAGGAGTCGGACGCCCTCCCCTGGCCGAGAGGAGCCGACCATGCCCACCGACCTGCGCCAGGCGCTGCGGGCGCTCGCTCGCTCCCCTGGGTTCACCGCCGTCGCCGTCCTCACCCTCGCGCTCGGGATCGGCGCCGAGACCGCCATCTACTCCGTCGTCCGCGGCGTCCTGCTGCAGCCGTTGGCTTTCGCCGAGCCCCAGGATCTCCTCACGCTCTGCGAGACGAACCCCCAGGTCGAGGGCTTCTGCATCGCGTCGCCACCCACGGTGGCCGACTGGGCCGACCGGGCCGAGACCCTGGAGACGATCGGCCTCGGGCGGACTTGGCCGATGCTCTGGAACCGGCCCGAGGAAGCCCGGGGGGTGAACGGGGGGTTGGCGACGCCCGGGTTGTTCCACGTCCTCGGGGTGCAGCCGGCGCTGGGACGCCTCCTCGCCACCGACGACCTCACCGTCGGTGCGCCCCGGGTGGCACTGGTCTCCCACGCGCTCTGGCGCGACGAGCTGAGCGGCCGGCCCGCGGCCGTCGGGGAGCTCGTCACCCTGGACGGTGAGCCGCACCGCGTGGTCGGCGTGCTGCCGGCCGGCTTCGAGGTGCCGCGGCTCGAGGGAGTCGAGCTCTGGGTGCCCTTGCCGTTCTCGCCCCGGGCCGAGGAGAATCGCGGATGGCGCGGCTTCGCCGTGCTGGCGCGGATGGCGGAGGGCCGACGGCTCGAGCACGTGGCGAGCGAGCTCGCGCTCGTCCAGGCGCAGCTCGCGGTCGAGCATCCGGAGACCCACGAAGGCTGGGGCGTCCGGGTCGAGGGTCTCCACGACCACCTGGTGGGTGGGATCAGGTCGACGCTGCTTCTCTTCCTGGGCGCGGTCGGACTGGTGCTGCTCGTCGCCGCCGCCAACGTCGCCCACCTGATCCTCGCCCGGGCGACAGTCCGGCGCCGGGAGCTCGCCCTGCGAATGGCGCTCGGTGCCTCTCGCCGGCAGCTCACCCGCCTGGCCCTCGCCGAGGGCGCGGTGCTGTCGGTGGCGGCCTGCGCTGCCGGCGTGCTCCTGGCGCTCGTTGGGACGCGCGTCTTTCTCGACCTGGCGCCGGCGGGGATCCCCCGCCTCGACCAGGTGAGTCTCGACGGCGGCGTCCTCGCCTTCGCCCTGCTGCTGGCGGCGCTCACCTCCGTCCTCTTCGCGGTCTTGCCGGCCGCGAGCCTCGGCGAGAACCGGCTGGGGGCGCTGCTCCACGAGGTCAGCGCGGGGGAGGGGCCCTCGCGGACCCGCCTCCGGGGTCTCTTGGTAGTGGCGGAGGTGGCGATGGCGGTCAC
>DATKCC010000316.1:0-3297 GCA_035513375.1 Thermoanaerobaculia bacterium
ACCTGGCGCCCGCGGGAGCGCTACAGCGTCTCCGTCCAGTTCGGCTGCGCGCCGGAGCAGGCTCAGGACCTGGTCGCGCAGGTGCGGGAGGTGATCCGAGCGTTCCGCGAGGAGGGGCCGCCGGCCGAGCTCACCGCCCGGCTACGTGAGATCCAGACCCGCAAGCGGCAGACCGATCTGAGGGAGAACGGCTTCTGGCTCGCCGCCCTCGGCGGCTACTACCGGCGGGGCGAGGACCCGCGGGCGATCCTCGGCTTCGCCGAGCTGGTCGCGGCGGTGACCCCGGAGCGCCTCCGCGAGTCCGCCCGGGCCTACCTCGACTGGGACCGACGGGTCCTCGGCGTGCTCCTGCCCGCGGCCGCGGAGCCAGAGGGGGGGCCGTGAGCCCCGTCTCGCCGTTCGAGCCGGGCGGCGTCGAGATCCGGCGCCTGGTGGACGAGGCCGTGGACCGGATCGTACGCTACCTCGAGACCCTCCCCGAGCAGGCCGCCGGCGACACCGCGGGCGGGGTCGAGCTCGCCCGCTCCCTCGCCGAGCCCTTGCCGGAGGCGGGCCGTCCTCTCGAAGAGCTCCTGGATCTGGTCTTCGAGCGCGCCGCGCCGCTGTCGTTCAACGCCGCCGGCCCCGGCTACCTCGCCTTCATCCCCGGGGGTGGCCTCTTCGCCTCGGCGCTGGCCGATCTCGTCGCCGGCTCGATCAACCGCTACACCGGGGTCTTCGCCGCCGCCCCGGCCCTGGTCCAGCTCGAAGCGAACGTGCTCCGGTGGTTCGCCGAGATCGTGGGCTACCCGGAGGCGGCCCGCGGCATCCTCACCAGCGGCGGGTCGCTCGCGGTCCTCACCGCGATCGTCACCGCCCGCCGCGAGCGCCTGCCGGAGAACTTCCTCTCCGCCACCCTCTACGTCTCCGACCAGACCCACCACTCGGTGGCGAAGGCGGCGGTCCTCGCCGGCTTCCCGCCCGGCAACGTCCGCGAGGTCGAGACCGACGGCGCCTTCCGCATCCGCCTCGACCGGCTGGCCGAGCGCGTGGCGGAGGACCGCCGCCTGGGGCTCTCGCCGTTCCTGGTGGTGGGCAATGCCGGAACGGTCAACACCGGGGCGATCGATCCCCTCCCCGAGCTCGCCCGCTTCGCCCGCGAGGAGGGCCTCTGGCTCCACGCCGACGCCGCCTACGGCGGTTTCTTCATGCTCACCGAGCGGGGCCGGGCGGCGCTGGCGGGCATCGAGCAGGCGGACTCGGTGGTCCTCGACCCGCACAAGGGGCTCTTCCTCCCCTACGGTAACGGCGCCCTCCTGGTGCGCGACGGCCAGGCCCTGCGCCGCGCCCACGCCTTCGGCGCCCGCTACCTGCCGGCGAGCCAGGAGGACCCGGACCTGGTCGACTTCCACCTCTACGGGCCGGAGCTCTCGAAGCCGTACCGGGGCCTTCGCGCCTGGCTGCCGCTCAAGCTCTACGGGGCCGAGAGCTTTCGCCGGGAGCTCGACGAAAAGCTCGACCTGGCGCGCTGGATCGCGGGGGAGCTGCGGGGGATCGAGCACCTGACGATGGTGGCCGAGCCGGAGCTCTCGCTCCTCGCCTTCCGCCTCGAGCCGCCGGGGATTGCGGAGGCGGAGCGCAACCGCCTGAACCGGGAGGTCCTGGAGCGGGTCAACGCGCGCCAGCGCGTCCTCCTGACCGGGACGGTGCTGCCGGACGAGCGCTTCGTGCTGCGGGTGTGCGTGCTCTCGTTCCGGACGCACATGGAGCGCATGGAGATGGCGCTGGCGGACCTGAAGGCCGCGATCGGCGAGGCGTTGGGGGGGGCAGGGCTCGGCGTCAGCTGAGCGGTAAGATGCGCGGGCCATGAACGCCCTCGCCAGCTTGCTCCTCGCCCTCTCCGTCACCGCCTCGCCGCCACCGGACCTGGAGCAGGAGGCTGCGGGGCGGCTCGCCCGCCTCGCCCTCGCCTGCGTCCATCAGGAATACCCCAACAAGATCGCCCACGTGCTCCAGGGCGACGTCGACGTGGCGCCGCCGCGGGAGCTGACCCCCGCGTTCTACGGCTGCTACGACTGGCACTCCTCGGTCCACGGCCACTGGCTGCTCGCTCGGCTCGCCCGCACCTTCCCCGAAGCCCCGTTCGCCGGCGAGGCCCGCGCGGCCCTCGGCGAGAGCCTGACGCCGGCGAGGATCGCCGGCGAGGTGGTGTACATCTCCGGTGCGGGACGGGTGTCGTTCGAGCGGCCCTACGGGCTCGCCTGGCTCCTCCAGCTCACGGCCGAGCTCCGGGAGTGGAACGATCCCCAGGCGACGACCTGGGCAGAGACGCTCGAGCCGCTCGAGCGGCTGGCAGCCGAGCGCATCCGCGAATGGGTGCCGAAGCTCACCCACCCGATCCGGATCGGCGAGCACGATCAGACGGCGTTCGCCTTCAGCCTCGTCCTCGACTGGGCCGCGACGGCCGGCGATCAGCCGATGCGCGAGCTCTTGGCGGCCCGGATCCTGGACTACTACCTCGCCGACCGGGCCTGCCCGCTCGCCTACGAGCCCTCCGGGCAGGACTTCCTCTCCCCGTGCCTCGCCGAGGCCGACCTCGCGCGCCGGGTGCTCGAGCCGCCGCGGTTTGCCGCCTGGCTGGGCGGCTTCCTTCCCGGGATCCCGCTCGACGGCGCGACCGCCTGGCTCGAGCCGGCGGTCGTGACCGACCCGTCGGACCCGAAGCTCGCCCACCTCGACGGCTTGAATCTCTCCCGCGCCTGGATGCTCGAGGGGATAGCCGCTGGGCTACCGGCCGACGACCCGCGCGTCGCCGCGCTCGCCGCGACCGCGGCGGCCCACCGGCGGGCGGGGCTCGCTTCGGTGACCGGCGAGCACTACGAGGGCGGCCACTGGCTGGGCAGCTTCGCGACCTACCTCGTCACCCGGCGCGGGATCGAGTAGCCGAGCCTACCAACCCTCCCGCGCCCGAAGCGAGGTGATGTGCGCCACGTGGTGGCGGGAGTGCCAGCCGTAGAGGCAGGTGAGCTGGCCCACCGTGAGGGTGCCGAACTCGGAGTGTTCCAGGGGGCGGCCGAGCTGCTCGGGCTCGAGTCGATCGAGGAGCGCCGTCCAGCGCAGATGGAGCCCGCGAAGGATCTCGAGAGAGGGCTCGACCGGCAGCGTGCGGGCATCGGGCAGCTCGGCCCAGAGCTCTTGCTGATAGCCCCGGATGTCCGGCCGGTCCTCGGTCAGCGCCAGCCGGAGGCGGACGTAGGCGTTCACGTGGCTGTCGACCACGTGGTGGACCACCTGGCGGACGGTCCATCCCTGCGGCCG
>DATKCC010000317.1:0-3624 GCA_035513375.1 Thermoanaerobaculia bacterium
GGACGCGGCCCCGGGAGCCCGCCTGGAGGACCAGGACGAGGCGCCCCTCTCGCATCGGCACGGTCTCTTCGGAGAGCTCCGGGCGGTGGCGGTCGACGTAGCCCGACAGCCGCGAGTAGAGCCGGTCGCGGGTCGAGCGGACTCGGCGCCGGAGCTCCGAGAGGTGAGGGCTCGCATCCTCGCGCACGTCACCGCGGCGATCGAGGGCCGAGCCGATCCGGGCGACCAGCGGCGAGAGCTTGGAGAGGCCGGCGGCCTCGGCCGCGAGCTCAGGGCAGGGCGGGTCGGCCTCCCGAACGCGCTCGGCGGCGGCGCGGGCCGAGCGCAGGAGGTCGGCCAGCCGGACGAGGTCGAGCCCGGAGAGACCCTCCATCTTCGAGCGGAGGCGATCCAGGAGGCCCGCCGCCGAGAAATCGAGCACGCCCACGAGCGGCTCCCCGGCGACCAGGCGGCTCGCCTCTTGGTGACGCCGCCGCCGGGCGTCGAGCTCAGCTTCGGCGCCGGAGGGCGCCAGCTCGAGAAGGCGCTGGCGGCCGAGATCGGTCGCCGCGAGCTCGGCAACCATCGCGAGGACGGCATCGAGCTCGAGCGCTCGGAGCGAGGCCGGGGAGGCGACCGGCGGTCGTTCGGAAGAGTCCGCGGAGCGGCTGTCGGGAGCAGTCATCGGGCCCAGAAATGGAGAACGGGAGTGGAGGAGCTCCACTCCCGTTCGGGAATCCTGCGCTGGACGGGCCTCAGGCTAGACCCTGGCGGCGTTCCTCGGAGAGCTTGCGCAAAATCTTCTTCTTGGCCTGGATCGTCTTGCGCTTGCGCTTGACCGACGGCTTCTCGAAGTGCTGGCGCTTCTTGAGCTCGGTCAAGACGCCGGCCTTCTCCACCTTGCGCTTGAAGCGGCGCAGGGCGCTCTCGAAGCTCTCGTCGTCGCGCACGTTTACGGAGGGCATGTAGCGGATCACCTCACCTTCTCGACTCAGCGTTGGCGTCGGCCGGCGGTCGTCAGCCGGAGCCGAACCGTACCATTCTGGCGCAAGCCGCCCGAGCGGTCAAGGGTCGGCGAGGGGCTGCTAGGAGTCGTCCTGGCCCGGGGCGCCGACCGCGTCGAACTCGATCCGGTAGACCTCCCACCGGTTGCCGCGCTGGCGGAACCAGACCCCGGCCGCGTCCCGGGCGGCGCTCTTCGGGAAGTACCAGGCGATGATCCCTTGATCCGGGTAATCCCGGCGGTTGCGCAGGTTGACCGTGCCGAGGAGCTGCTCAACCTCGGCCGGGGTCATGCCGTTGCGGACCTGGGAGAAGCGCTCCTGGTCCATGTAACGCATCGCCTGGGCCTCGGCGATGGCGTCCCTTACCCGCTGGTTCTCCGGGTCGTAGGCGAGGATGGCGCCGTACATGTCGAGCGCGCGAACGTAGTCGCCGCCCTCGGTGATGAACTCCCTGGCGAGCGTCATGTCCTCCTCGGCCTTGAGCGCGATCGCCCGCTGCATGACCTCCGGCAGTGGCTCGCCGGGACCGATCGAGGCCTGCTGGGCGACCTCGTTGATGAAGTTGGTCAGGGCTGCGTTCAGGTCTTCTGCCGCGGTCGTGATCTCCGCGTCCGCGCGCTCGACTTCCGCGCGGAGCTCGGCGGCGTCGACCTCCTCGCCGGCCGGCAGCGCCCCGGACTCGGCCTGCCTCAGCCGCTCCGCCGTCGTCTCGAGCTCGCTGCGGGCCGTGTCGAGAGCTTGCTTTTGTCCCTCGATCTCGGCCAGACGGGACTCGCGCTCGGCCTCGGCGGCGGCCTTCTCGTCCTCCCCCGAGCAGGCCCCGAAGGCGAGCGGAAGCGCTAGCGCGAGCAGGGCGGCAGTGACGACAGGGAAGCGGGCGATGGGGAGCATGGAGTCCTCCTCGGGCATTCGTTTGACGGGGCGGCCGGTATTATAGCCCCAGGCTTCCAAACTCCTTTCGCGTAAGGGCTTTCCGGCCCGCCTCGGCTTGACACCACCGCCGTGCGGGCAAATAATCGATGCTCTTCGCCAGGGGTAGCGAGCGACGGTGCGACGGGAGGCTCGACCGTATGGAGATCAGCGAGAAGGTCCGGGAGCTCGACGAACAGGTCGCGCAGGCGGTACGGCGCGCCGTGGAAGACCTGCGGGAAGAGATGCGGCAGCGGCTCGACGAGGCCACCGTGGAGCTCCAGCGGCGCCTGGGCGAGGTGGCACCCGACCTGCCTGCGTCGTTCGTCACCGAGGAACACCTGCGGCAGATCACCGAAGAGGCGGCCGCCCCGGCGGCCGAGGCTCTCGATCGGGCGCGAGACGAGGCCCGCACGGAGGGGCGCGCCGAAGGCCTGTCCGCGGGTCGGATCGAAGGGCAGCTCCAGGCCCGGGTAGAGGCCCAGGAGAGCCTGCGCGACGCGATCGCCGAGATCGACCGGGCCGGCAGCCAAGCGGAGGTGCTCGAGGCGCTGCTCGGCGCCGCCGTCCGGTACGCGGGGCGGGCCGCCGTTCTGCTGGCGCGGGAAGGGCGCCTGGCCGGTTGGGAGGCGCGGGGATTCGAGGCCGATCCCGAGACGGTCCGGTCGCTGTCGCTCGCGTCCGACGCCGACCCCTGGTCCGCGCTGATCGCGGGCGGCCCGGCCGTGAGGGTGGCCGGAGCCCGTTGCGCACCGCTCGTGAGCCAGCTCGACAGCCCGCTTCCCCGAGAGGGCTGTGCCGTCCCGCTGGTGCTCCGCGACCGGGCGGCAGCGGTCCTCTACGCCGATCGCACCGAGGAGGGGCGTCTCGACATTTCGGTCCTCCAGGTGCTGACCTACGCCGCCGCCCTCGCCCTCGAGACCCTTCCCTTCCGGCAGCGGGAGTCGACCGCCACCCTCGACCCGGTCGCTGGCGCCGCGGCGGCGGCCGAGATGGCCGAGCAGGCGGTCGAGCAGCCGGCCGAGGCAGCGGCGGAGCCCGTGCCGGAAGCGGAGGCCGGGTGGGGCGAAGAGGCGGACGAGCTCGAGGACGGGCTCCTCGAGGAGGAGCTGGAGGTCGAGCTCGAAGAGCCCGAGACCTACGGCGCTCCGCCGGAGGGCGAGGCGCTCCTCGAAGCGGTCGAGGAGGAGGACGTCACGCCCACCGCGCGGCCACCGTTCGAGGAGAGCGCCTTCGAGGAGGTGCCGCCGCTCGAGGAGGAGCCGGAAGAGGGCTTCGAGGCGGAGCCGGCGGAGCTGACAGCCCCGGCGGAGCCGCTCGGCACCATCGCGTGGCGGACCGAGCCGGAGGAGGCGGTCGAGGAGGCCGTGGCCGAGGAGCCGCCGGGCGAGCCGATCGAGGCGACGCACCAGGGTGAGCTGCCGGAGCTCGAGGGCGAGCCCGAAGCCGGCGATATCCAGCCGGCTACCGCGCCGGTCGCCGCCGGCGGCCAGGTCGCTCCGCCGGACGACGTCGAGGGCCCGGGCTGGGCCTTCTCCGCCACCCGCGGCGCGGTGCCCAAGGACACCGAAGCCTCCCACGAAGAGGCTCGGCGCCTGGCCCGCCTCCTGGTCTCGGAGATCCAGCTCTACAACCAGGACCAGGTCGACGAGGGCCGCCGCAACCGGGACATCTACGAGCGGCTCAAGGACGACATCGATCGCTCGCGGCAGCTCTACGAAGACCGGGTCGA
>DATKCC010000318.1:0-3172 GCA_035513375.1 Thermoanaerobaculia bacterium
TGGTACTACTTCTCCCCCGAGTACACCGATGTCGGGTATCGGCCCGAGCAGCCGGTCTTCTACAGCCACGCGCTCCACGCCGGCGAGCTCGGCCTCGACTGCCGCTACTGCCACGCCGGGGTCGAGGTCTCCGCCGTCGCCTCGGTGCCGCCGACCCAGGTGTGCATGAACTGCCACCAGCTGGTGGGGCGGGACCTCGCGAGCCTCGAGCCGGTGCGCCGCAGCGCCGCCACCGGCGAGCCGATCCGCTGGGTCCGGGTCCACGACCTCCCCGAGTACGCCTACTTCGACCACGCCCTCCACTTCCGCGCCGGGGTAGGCTGCTCGAGCTGCCACGGAGACGTGCAGTCGATGGACGTCGTGACCCAGGTCGAGCCCCTGTCGATGGGCTGGTGTCTGGAATGCCACCGGGACCCGGGTCCCCACCTGCGGCCCTACGATCAGCTCACCGACACGGCCTGGACGCCGCCCGAGAACCAGGCCGAGCTCGCCGCCCGCCTCATCGCGGAGCGCGGGATCGCTCCGCCGGAGGATTGCTCGACGTGCCACCGATGATCGAGCCGGAGCCGGATCTGGAGCCGCGAGCGCCGGCGGATGCCGGCGGCGCGCCGCGCGAGGGCAAGGCCTACTGGCGCAGCGTCGAGCGGCTGCTCGACTCCCCCGCCGTCGACCCGGAGCTCCGGGAGCAGCTCGTTCGGATCGAGGTGAGGGGGGGCGACCCACCAGAATTCGCGGCGGGCGCCGACACCCCGCCCTCCGAGCTCTCCCGCCGCACCATGCTCGGCCTCATGGGCGCCTCCTTCGGCCTCGCGGGCCTCGCCGGTTGCCGGCGGCCGGTCGAGCACATCGTCCCCTACGGCGAGGCTCCGGAGGGGCTCCTCCCCGGCATTCCGGAGTCCTACGCCACCACCATGCCGTTCGGCACCAGCGCCTACGGGGTGGTGGTCGAGAGCCACGAGGGACGCCCGACCAAGGTCGAGGGCAACGAGCTCCACCCCTCGTCGCGCGGGGCCGCCTCCTCCTGGATGCAGGCCGCGATCCTCGAGCTCTACGACCCCGACCGCGGGCGGGCGCCGTTACGGCGATCCGGGGCCGAGAACGCCGCCCCCGAGGAGGCGACCTGGGAGGACGTCCAGGCGTTGTGGTCTCAGGTGAGCGCGGCGGCGCCGTCCGGGCGCGGCATCGCGGTCCTGGCCGATGGCTTCGCCTCCCCCACCCAGGCGCGGCTCGTCGAGCGCTTCCGGGAGCGGTTCCCGGAGGCCCGGTTCGCGGTCTGGGAGCCGGCCGGGGACAGCAACGTCTTCGCCGGCCTCGAGCAGGCGACCGGCCGGGCGCAACGGCCGCTCTACCACCTGGAGGAGGCCGAGGTGGTGGTGGCGCTCGACGCCGATCTGCTCCTGACCGAGAGCGAGTCGTTGGTCAACGCCCGGGGATTCGCCCGCGGCCGGCGGCCCTCCGCGGACGGTCGCATGAACCGCCTCTACGCCGTCGAGAGCGCGCTCTCGGTGACCGGGGCGAACGCCGACCACCGGCTGCGGCTGGCGAGCTCGAAGGTGGGGACCTTCGCCACCGGGCTCGCCCGGCGCCTGGGCGCCGCCGCACCGGATGCACCGGACGGTCCGGACGGCGAGCTCCCGGAAGGCGCCCGGAAGAAGCTCGATGCGATCGCCGCCGACCTCCGCCGCGCCGGCTCGCACGCCCTGGTCGTGGCCGGCCGCCGCCAGCCCCCGGAGGTCCACGCCCTCGCTTTCCGGATCAACGAGTCGCTCGGCGCCGTGGGCACGACCGTCACCCTCCACGAGCTCGCCGATACCGGCTGGGGCCGGCTCCCCGACCTGGTCGAGCTGGTCTCGGCGATGGCCGCAGGCCAGGTGACGGCGCTCGTCGTCCTCGGCGGCAACCCGGCCTACGACGCGCCGGGAGCCCTCCGATTCGCCGACGCGGTGGGCAAGGTCGAGCACGTGATCCACCTGGCGCCGCGGCCCGACGAGACCTCGGACCTGGCGGGCTGGTACCTCCCCCAGAGCCACTTCCTCGAGAGCTGGGGGGACGCCCGCGCGGCCGACGGCACGGCGAGCGTCGTCCAACCGCTGATCGCGCCGCTCTTCGACACCCGGAGCGCGGTCGAGGTTCTGGCCCTGCTGGCCGGGCCGGGGCCGGTCGGCGGCCACGAGCTGGTGCGGCAGACCTGGGGCCTCGGCGACGGCGCCGCGGAACCGGTCGCGGGCGCTGAGCCGGCCGCGGGTTCTGATCCGGCCGCGGGTCCTGAGCCGGCCGCGGGTCCTGAGCCGGCCGCGGGTTTCCAGCCGGCCGCAGGCGCTGAGGCCGCCTGGCGGCGGGTGCTTCACGACGGGGTGGCTCCGGCAGGCTCCGGGCCGCCCCCGATCGTGCTCGCGACCGAGCCCCGGCCGTTCGGCGGCGAGCGCGCTGGCGGCGGCGAGGGCCTGGAGGTCGTCTTCCTGGTCTCGCCGTCGGTCCACGACGGCCGCTTCGCCAACAACGCCTGGCTCCAGGAGGAGCCGGACCCGATCACCCGCATCACCTGGGACAACGCGGCCCTGGTCAGCCCGGCGACCGCGGCCGAGCTCGGGGTCGAGAGCGGCGATCTGGTCCGCCTCGCGCCGCCCGGGGGCGGGACCGAGGAGGGGCAGGGGCGCACGGTCGAGATCCCGATCTGGATCGCGCCCGGGCAGGCGGATGGCACGGTCGGCCTCGAGCTCGGCTACGGCCGCCTCAAGGCCGGTCGCGTCGGCAGCGGCGTCGGCGCCGACGCCTACCGGCTCCGGAGCGCGCGCGCGGGCTGGTGGGAGCCGGGGGTCACGGTCGAGCGAACCGGTGCCAAGGCGGACCTCGCCCAGACCCAGGAGCACTGGGACATGGCCGGCCGCGACCTCGTCCGCGAGGCCGACCTCGACGAGTACCGGGAGCACCCGGACTTCGCCCAGCACGTCCACGGCCCGCCGCTCGAGAGCCTCTGGCAGGAGCGCTCCTGGGACCGCGGCCACCAGTGGGGCATGACCGTCGACCTGTCGGCCTGCATCGGCTGCGGCGCCTGCGTCACCGCCTGCCAGGCCGAGAACAACATCCCGGTCGTGGGCAAGGAGCAGGTCGCCCGCGGCCGCGAGATGCTCTGGCTCAGGGTCGACCGCTACTACGCCGGGGCGCTCGCCGA
>DATKCC010000319.1:0-6338 GCA_035513375.1 Thermoanaerobaculia bacterium
ATCGAGGAGGCCGACCGCCTCATGCACCTCGAGCGCAACCATCCTGCCCAAGGGATCGACAGCCTCGAGGTCACGATCCACGACTTCCTCGACTGGCGCGAGCGACAGACCTCCTTCGAGGAGCTCGCCGGCTTCTATACCGGCACGGCCAACCTCGCCGGCGAGGACGCCCAGCCCGAGCGCTACGAAGGGGCCTTCCTGACCGCGAACGCCTTCGAGATCCTGCGCGCCAAGCCCGAGGTCGGCCGGACCTTCCAGCCCGGCGAGGACTCCCCCACCGCCGCTCCGGTCGTGATCCTCGGGCAGGACGTCTGGCGGAACCGCTTCCAGGGCGACCCGGAGATCCTGGGGCGAGCGGTGCGGATCAACGGCGAGCCGATGACCATCATCGGCGTGATGCCCGAGGGCTTCCGCTTCCCGATCCTCCAGGACCTCTGGCTGCCGCTCCGGATCGACACCGCCACCCTGCACCGTGGCGAGGGAACGACCCTGGAGGTCTACGGCCGACTCCGTGCCGGCTCGACCCTCGAGAGCGCCCGGACCGAGATGCAGGGGATCGCCGAGCAGCTCGCCGCCGCCTACCCGGAGACCAACGACGGGATCGGCGCCGTGGTCAAGCCCTACACGCTGGAGTTCATCGGCGAGGAGGCGGTGGCGCTCCTCTACACCATGCTCATCGCGGTCCTCGGCGTGCTGCTCATCGCCTGCGCCAACGTCGCCAACCTGCTCCTGGCCCGGACCGCGCTCCGAAGCCGCGAGGTGGCGGTGCGGACGACGCTCGGGGCGGGCCGGATCCGGGTGGTCCTGGGGATCCTCGCCGAGGCCCTGGTCCTGGCGGTCGCCGGCGCAGTGCTCGGCCTCGGGCTGGCGGCCGCCGGGATCCGCCTGTTCGATCGGGCGCTCGCGGCGACCCAGCCGCCCTACTGGCTCGAGTTCGGGATCGATCTGCGGGTGGCCGGGTTCGTCGTCGCCGCGACCCTGCTCGCCACCCTGCTCTCGGGGCTGCTGCCCGCCCTCCAGGCCTCGGGCTCCCGGGTGGGCGAGGTGCTCAAGGACGACAGCCGCGGCGCCTCGAGCTTCCGCCTCGGCCGCATCGCCCGCGGCCTGGTGGTGGCGGAGATCGCTCTCGCCTGCGGCCTGCTGGTGGCGACCGGCCTGATGGTCAAGAGCGTCGTCCATCTGCGGACGACCGACTACGGCTTCGCGGTCGAGGGGATCTTCACCTCCCGGATCGGGCTATTCGAGAGCGACTACCCCGATCCCGAGGAGCGGGTGCGCTTCTTCGAGCGCCTCCAGGCGGCGCTCGAGGAGCGCTCGGAGATCGCCTCCGTCAGCCTGACCTCGGCCCTGCCGTTGCTCGGCACCGGCAGGAACCGCTTGGCGGTCGCCGGAGAGGCCTACGAGCGGGACCAGGACCTGCCGCTGGCCCGGGAGGTCACCGTCAGCCCCGGGCTGTTCGAGACCTTCGAGGTCCGACCCCTCGACGGGCGGCTGTTCAGCCGCTTCGATCGCCGCGGCGCGCAGCCGGTGGCGATCGTCAACCGCCCCTTCGTCGAGCGCTTCTTCCCGGGCGAGAGCGCGGTCGGGCGGCGCATCCGCATGGGGAGGCTCGATACCGAAGAGCCCTGGCGGACGATCGTCGGCGTGGTTCCCGACATGGCCCTGGGCGGGCCGGAGAACGAGGACCCCGAAGGGGTCTACCTGCCGCTCGCCCAGGGCCAGCCGCGGTTCCTCTCGGTCGTAGCCCGGACCGAGGGCGCGGGGGATCCGCTGGCCCTGGCGCCGGTCGTTCGGGAGGAGGTCGGCGCCCTCGACCCTCACCTGCCGATCTACTTCGTCCAGACCCTGGAGCAGGCGGTCAGGCGCGACAGGTGGTTCGTGGACGTCTTCGGGGTGATCTTCGCCGTGTTCGGGCTCGCCGGGCTGGTGCTCGCCGTGGTCGGCCTCTACGGCGTCATGGCCTTCTCGGTCCAGCGCCGGACCCAAGAGGTCGGGATCCGGATGGCTCTGGGCGCGGACGGACGGAGCATCTTCGCCCTCCTGGTCCGCCAGGGAGCGGTCCAGCTCGGGCTCGGAACGCTCATCGGGGTCGGCCTCGCCCTCGCCCTGGCGCGGGGGATCCGCATCCTGCTTTACCGGGTCGAGCCGTGGGACCCGACGATCTTCGCCACGATCGTGGCGGTGATCCTGGTCACGGGGATGGTCGCCACATTGCTGCCGGCGAAAAGGGCGGTGGCGGTCCACCCGGCAGTCGCGCTGCGAGCGTAGGGTGGGCCTTGGCCCACCGAATGCTCCCCCCTCCCACCCGGGAGGAGGCAAGCTCCTCCCCTACAAGCGACTTGCGCCTCGCTGACCACCGATGGTCGTAGGGGCGGAGCTCGTCTCCGCCCGCGGTGAATCCACCACGACTCAGGGTCCTTCGAGAACCCAGGAGCCGGCGAGGAAGCCGAGGTAGAGGGCGAGCAGGAGCGCTCCCGCCCAGCGCGGCACCCGGCCGGCGCGGAGCAGGGCGGCGATCAAGACGGTGATCAGGAGCACTGCCGGCAGGTGGAAAACCAGCACCTCGCGCGCGACCGGCACCGGGCGGACGAGGGCAATGATCCCGGCGTTCATCAGGAAGAAGGCGAAGACCGAGCCGACGACGTTGCCCAGGCTGATCTCCGGCCGCCCACGAAGCGCTGCCGGGAGCTCGCGGGCGACCTCCTCGATCGAGACCAGGAAGGCGAGCACCGTCATGCCGTAGAAGGTCTCAGAGATTCCGAACCGCTCGAGCAGGCTCTCCGAGGCGCGGACGATCAGCTCGCTGCCGGTGACGATCGCGGCGAGCGCGAGGACCAGGAGCCCGGCGGCCCGCCAGCGGCCGAGGCGCTCGGCCTCTTCGAGCTCCTTCTCCTCCCTTGGCTCGATGGTCACGCCCCGTCGGGAGAGGGCGAAGACGCAGGCGATGGCCGCGGGGTAGGCGCCAAGGAGCACCGCCCCGTCGAGGCGCGACAGCCGGCCGTCGAGAGCGAGGAGGCCGAAGAGGGCGACCGCGGCGACCGGCAGCGACACCACCGTCAGCGGCGCCGGCCTGAGCTCCATCGGGGCGATGAGCGCGGTCACGCCGAGGGCCATGGCGATCGCCACCATGGCGGCGCCGAGGATCGACCCGAGGGCGATCCCGGGCACTCCCTCATAGCCGGCGACCGCTCCCAACGCCAGGTTCTCGGGATCGAAGCCGAGGAACACCACCCCGACGACGAAGGCCGAGAGCCCGAACCCGCGGGCGGTGCCGGCGGCCCCCGCAACCAGCTTCTCGGCGGAGTAGAGCAACAGGGCGAGCCCCCCGGCGAGGAGCAGGATCGCGGTGAGCGTGCTCACGGGCGGCGAGGATAGCTTGACATGCGTAGTGCATGCAAGTAGTCTCAGCGCATGACCAAGCTGCTCCAAGTGCGCAATGTGCCTGAGGACCTCCACCGCACGCTAAAGGCGCGGGCGGCGCTCGCCGGCATGTCTCTCTCCGAGTATCTGCTCAGGGAGCTGCGTCGCACTGCCGAGCGGCCAACGCCTGAGGAGCTCCGCCGGCGAATCGAGAGCCGCCGTCCGGTGAAACCGCGGGTCGCCCCGGCCGACCTCTTGGCTGAGGAGCGTGCGGCTCGGTGATCGTCGTCGATGCGTCGGCGCTGCTCGAGGTTCTGCTCCAGACTCCGGCCGCCGGTCCTATCGCCGATTGCATCTTTGCTCCGGAAGAGAGCCTCCACGCCCCCCATCTCATCGACGTGGAGGTCGCACAGATCCTGCGGCGCTATCACCGGAGCGGGGAGATCGACGAGAAACGGGGGCGGGAGGCGCTCTTGGACCTGACAGACCTGGACCTGGAGCGCTATCCCCACACCGCCCTCCTGCCGAGGGTCTGGGAGCTCCGCCAGAACCTCACCGCGTACGACGCCGCCTATCTCGCTCTTGCGGAAGCCCTCCAAGCGCGCCTCGTCACCTGCGATCGGCGCTTCGCCCGCGCAGTCATCGCCGGCCTGACCACGGCCCAGGTAGATCGATTCCCGTCGTCAGCGCGCCCCTCGGCCTCCTGGGCTCGATGATCCGCCTCCGGACCCAGAGCGCCGCGGAGACCCTCCGGCTGGGGGTGCGAATCGGGCGGCTGCTCCTGCCGGGCTCGGTCGTGGGGCTCGACGGTGACCTGGGGACCGGCAAGACCTGGATGGCCAAGGGGCTGGTACGCGGCATCGGCGATTTCGACGACGAGCTGGTCAAGAGCCCGGCGTACAACCTGGTCCACGAGTACGCGGTGGCGCGGGAGGGCGGGGCACTGCCGGTGGTGCACATCGACTTCTACCGCCTGGAGGAGCTCACGGCGACCGACCGGCAGCTGTTCGAGGAGTACTTCGGCCGCGAGGAGGCGATCGTGATCGTCGAATGGGCCGGGCGCTTCCTGGCCGAGCTCGCGCCGGCCTACCTGGCGATCGGGCTCGCCCTGTGCGCAGACGGTGATCCCGAGTGCCGTGACCTGTCGATCGGCGCGGTGGGCGATCCGGGCCGCTACGACCGGGTCCTTCGGGAGCTCGCGGAGCCGGCGGAGCCCGCCCCGCCATGACCACCCTGGTCCTCGACACCTCCGGGACCCACACCACCGCGGCGGTCGTTTCGGACGGCGGCCTGCTCGGCTACAGCACGCAGCGGGTCCAGCCGCTGACCCATCTCCACCTGCAGGTCCGCGCCCTCCTCGGCGGCCTCGGCCTCGAGGTCTCGGCCGTGCAGCGAGTCGCCGTCGTCACCGGCCCCGGCTCCTGGACCGGCCTGAACATCGGGGTGACGGCGGCGAAGACCCTCGCCCAGGTGCTGGCGGCGCCGGTGGTCGAGCTGTCGTCGCTCGACGCCGTCGCCGCCGACCTGGTCTGGCCGGCGGGGCCGGTCGTGGTGATCCTCGACGCCAAGCGCGGCAACGTCTACCGAGCGGTGTTCAGAGCCGGCGAGGACGGCCGGCCGGTGCTCGGGGAAGGCGAGGCCGAAGTGGCGGCATTCGAGGAGGTCGCGGCAGAGCTCGCAACCGCCCCGGGCGAGCCGCTGGTGGTCGAGTACGGGACGGCCTTCCGCGAGCGACTCGCCGATCTCCCCGGCCGCGTGCGGGCGATCCACCGCGAATACCTCCCGCCCGAGGGCCTGCTGCGGAGCCTCGAGGCCGCCGGCGGTCGGGAGCTCACCGGCGAGGCCGCCCTCCGCCTCGCCCCCCGCTACCTGCAGAAGATGGTCTGAGCCGATGAATCGAGTCTTGAAGAAAGAGGATCGGGTGGCGGCGCCCCTCTTCCTCCTCGGGGCGGGAGAGGGGTCGGGGGAGAGAGTGGGGATGCGTTGAAGCTACTCGGCATCGACACCACCTGCGACGATACCGGCGTCGGGATCGTCGAGGACGGCCGCGGAATCCTCTCGAACGTCATCGCCTCCCAACACGCCGCCCACGAGCGCTACGGTGGGATCGTGCCGGTGATCGCGGCGCGCCAGCACGTCCGCAACGTCAACCTGATCATCGACGCCGCGCTCGGCGAAGCTGGCTGCAGCTTCGGTGACCTCGACGCCGTCGCCGTCACCCACGAGCAGGGCCTGCTGCTGTCGCTGGTGGTGGGGGTCTCCGCCGCCAAGTCGATCGCCCTCGCCCTCGACCTGCCGCTCATCGGCGTCCACCACATCGAGGGGCACATCTATTCGAACCTGGTCGAGCACGGCGACGCGATCGGCTTCCCCTTCCTCTGCCTGACCGTGGCCGGCGGCCACACCCTGCTGTTGAACGTCGAGGGGCACGGCCGCTACGCCCTGCTCGGCCACACCCGCGACGACGCCGCCGGCGAGGCCTACGACAAGGTCGCCCGGCGCCTCGGCCTCGGCTACCCCGGGGGGCCGGCGATCGACCGCCTGGCGACGGTGGGCGACCCCACCGCCTTCCGCTTCCCCCGGCCACTCCTCCACGACCCCGGCTTCGAGCTCAGCTTCAGCGGCCTGAAGTCCTCGGTCATCCGGACGATCGAGCGCCTCGAGGCGGCGGGGGAGGCGGTGCCGGTCGAGGACCTTTGCGCGAGCTTCCAGCAAGCGGTGGTCGACGTGCTGGTGGCGAAGACTCTGCGGGTCGCCGAGGCCGAAGGGATCGAGACGATCACCCTGGCCGGCGGCGTCGCCCTAAACAGTCAGCTCCGCTCGGAGCTCGCGCGCGCCGCCGCCGAGCGCGGCCGCCGCACCTTCGCTCCCCGCCCCGACCTCTGCGTCGACAACGGCGCCATGATCGCCGGCGCCGCCTACCACCTGTACCGCCACCGCGGCCCCAGCGAGCTCACGATCGACGCCGTAGCCAACGC
>DATKCC010000320.1:0-2347 GCA_035513375.1 Thermoanaerobaculia bacterium
TTCGTCGAGCCGCTCGGGCCCGAGTGCGTCGCTGCGTGCCTCGAGGCCGACGGCCACGAGTGCTCGATCCATGACCTGCGGATCGACGGCCGGGAGGCGGGCCTCGCGGCCTGCGCCGCCTTCGAGCCCGACGTGGTGGGCCTGCAGTGCAACTTCACCACCGAGCGCTATCGGTGCACCGAGCTCGCCCGGGCTGTCCGCCGCCTGCTGCCGGGCGTCTTCGTCGTCGTCGGCGGCCACGACGCCTCGCGCGAGCCCGAGTGGTTCGACCTCCCGGCGTTCGACGCCGTAGCGGTGGGCGACGGCGAGGAAGTGATGCCTGGGCTGGTCGACGCCCTCGACCGCAAGGCCGATCTCGCGCGGGTGCCCGGCCTGGTCCTGCACAAGAACGGCGAGCGCCGCTACACCGGCCCGGCGCCGGCCCGAGAGGACCTCGACAGCCTGCCGCTCCCGGCCCGACACCTGATCCGCCATTACGCGCCCCACTACTACATCAACTTCCGCAAGCCCCTGGCGCTCATGGAGACCGCCCGCGGCTGCCCGTTCAAGTGCAACTTCTGCTCGGTCTGGAAGTTCCACCACAGCACCTTCCGGGAGAAGTCGCCGGAGCGGGTGGTCCAGGAGCTCCTGACGATCGACGCGCCGAGCGTCTTCATCACCGACGACATCTTCTGGATGGACGTGCGCCGGGGTGAGGAGATGGCGCGGCAGATCAAGGCCGCCGGGATACGCAAGTACTTCACCGTCCAGACCCGGACCGACATCATCTGCAAGTTCCCCCACCTGATCGAGATGTGGAAGGACTGCGGCGACCTCGCGATCTTCCTCGGGGTCGAGGCGGTGACCAACGAAGGGCTCAAGTCGGTCAACAAGAAGAACAGCGCCGACAACAACCTGCGGGCGATCGAGATCCTGAAGGAGCTCGGCGTCGGGTTCACCTCGAATTTCATCGTCGACCCGGCGTGGGACCGGGAGGACTTCGCCCAGCTGCGGGCCTGGATCTCCGAGCACAGCACCTACAACAGCGGCTTCAGCGTGCTCACGCCGCTGCCCGGCACCGACCTCTGGGACAGCGCCAAGGCTCAGGTCACGACCCACGACTGGGAGATGTACGACATCATCCACGCGGTGCTGCCCACGCGGCTCCCGATCGAGGAGTTCTACGAGGAGTACGCCCGGCTGTGGCGGACGACGCTCGAGGTACGCTACCGGGAGCGGGGCCGGGCGAAGACCTACCTCAAGCTCGCCGGCGCACTCGCGACCGGCAAGGTCACCTGGGAAGCGGTCCAGAAGGGGATGCGGATCGCAGACCACTTCTCCAATCCCGAGACCTTCCTCGCGGCCCACGCGACGGATCGGGGCCGGCTGCAAACCGCCGCGGCGTGAGCCGGTGCGGCGCGGAGGCGCTCAGAATCGTAGGGTGCGGCATCCTGCGCAGCGTCGTAGGGTGCGGCTTGCCGCACCGCGTTCAGCGCGTGCTCTCGGCGCTCTCCACGTACCCCCGGGCCTCCTCGAGGGCCGGGATGCCCGAATCGGCGTGGCGCCAGACCTCGAGGAGCTCCCGGTAGCGCGCGCCCGCCGCCTCGCGGTCGCCGCGGGCGGCGGCCGCCCGGGCCGAGCCCAGGAGCGACAACGCCCGGCGCGGCGTGCGGGCCAGGGAGGCCTCGAAGCGCTCCGCCGCCTCCGCCGGCCGGCCGAGCGCCAGCAGTAGCTCGCCGCAGAGCTCCTGGGCGGGCTTGACCGTATCGGGGGGGCCGGAAGGCGGCGGTAGCGCCGCCTCGATTTCCGTGGCCTCCGCCGCGGCCGCGAGCGCCTCCTCCTGCCGCCCCTCGGCGAGCAGCAGGGCGGCCGTCGCCGCCCGCTCCATCACCCGCTCGACCGACGGCTCGGCGCCCTCGCCCACCTCGGCCCGAAGGGCCTCGACCGCCCGCCGCGCGGCCGCGGCGTCGCCCGCGGCGCCGGCCGCGAGCGCCTCGGCCAGGCGCAGGGGTTGCGTGCGCGGCGCCTCCTCGGGAACGAGCTCGGCCGCGAGCGGCCCCGGGAGACCCATGCCCAAGGCCTCGACGCGGTAACCCGCCGCCATCCAGGCACGAGCGGATGCGACCCGTCGGCCGGGGGTCGCCTCGGCGTCGCTGCGGGCGGTCTCGAGCAGCTCCCGCGCCGCCGCGAGCCGCCCCTGCTGGAGGTAAACGTAGAGCAGCCAGGAGAGGCTGTGGTAGTCGTGGTGCCCCATGCCGTGGCCGGCGTGCTCCACCCAGCCGACCGAGGCCCTCCAGGCGTCCTCGTTCGAGGCCGCGGCCTCCTCCCAGCGTCCGAGCTGAACGAAGATGTGCGACGGCATGTGGAG
>DATKCC010000321.1:0-2169 GCA_035513375.1 Thermoanaerobaculia bacterium
CAGGTGGTAGGTGTCCGGAGCGTCCTGGTTGACCGATTTCTTGACCAGGCGCAGGCCGAGCACGCCGGTATAGAAGTCGAGGTTCTCCTGGGGATCGCCGGCGATGGCGGTCACGTGGTGGATGCCGTGGGCCGAGGGTTCCATGAGCGCCTCCTCGCTCCGAGCTTACCGCCCTCGCCCTCGCCCTCCCCCAGCACCGAGCCCGCTCGGCCTTGCGGCGCCGATGGTAGGCTCCGAACCAGATGGTTCCGTTCTCCCTTCTAGCGCTGTCGCGGGCCGGCGTCGTCTCGGCTCCAAAATGCGACCGCGCTCCTTTGCCCACCGTAGGAGATCAGCCATGAGCCAGCCGTCGCCTTTCCTCCTCCGCCTCGCCGCCGCCGGACTTCTGGCGGTCGGCGCACCTGCCGGGCTCACCGCCGCCCCGCCGGGCGGTCACGTCGCGATCACCGAGGTGGCCGTCGACTCCGGGTCCTCGACCCTCGAGATCACCGGCGAGGACTTCGACTTCGGGAGCAGCCCCAAGGTGACCTTGGGCGAGCTCGGCGACATCACGGCGCTCTGTACGGCCGACTTCACGCCGCCCCAGACCATCGTCTGCGACTTCAGCGCCACCGGCTTGCCCCCCGCCGGCGACTACCTGCTTACGGTCTCTACCGGGCCGGGGCAGAGCAAGAACGCAGAGTACGACCTGACGCTCGGCGCCGTCGGGGCGCCCGGGCCTCCGGGGCCACCAGGTCCACCGGGACCTCCGGGACCCAAGGGAGATCCGGGAGACCCGGGGCCCCCGGGCCCGCCTGGGCCGGGCGGCGTCCTCGGGTTCTACACCGTCTCGGCGGTCGCCTTGGCGGCGGGCGGCGGCGTGCTCGAGACCATCACCGCCGAGGCGATCTGCGGCCCGGGCGACGCGGTGGTCGGCGGCGGCTTCACCCACGAAGTCCTGGACGGCGGCCACAGCACACCGGTGAACATCACCAGCGCCCCGAACGGCGCCGGCACCGGCTGGGTGGGGCTGATCGCGCGCGTCATGCCGGCGGGCTCCTCCCTGACCGTGTGGGCTCGCTGTGCCGACCTCACGCCTTGACGGGCGGCCGATCGATCAGCGGCCCGGCTCGGGCTCCTTGCCCGATGCTGCACCGGTCGCCTCCGCCGGCCTCGCGATGCCCACCCGGCTTACCAGATCGGCGAATCGCCGCTCGGCCCGGAGCGCCTACGGCTTGCCGCGGCGCTGGTTGACCCGGAGCTGGCCGCGGATCTCGCCGCCGGGGAAGAGGTCGGTGTGGACGTTGACGTAGACCACGCCGTCCCGGATCGCCTGGACGATCTCCGTCCACTCGCCGAGGTCGATCCCCTGTCCGGCCGGCCCGATCACGTCGATCGCCGACAGCGTGCCGGAGATCTCGGCCGGGGCGGGCGGGCAGGCGGGGGTGCCGGCCGGGCCGTTTCCAAGGTTGGTGCAGAGGAAGATGGCGATTCCGCCGTTGACGCTCTTCTGTCCGAGGTGGAGGTGCGCCTGGGCCACGTCGCCCTGGAGGTCCTCGTAGCTCAGCTCGAAGCTGAGCTCCTCGCCGTCGTTGCTGATGGTCCCACGGAAGTTGCCGCGCCCCGGGGTCGAGAGCGCGGGGACCTCCTGGATGCTCTCGAGGTCGGCCCGGACCTGCCGGCCGGAGTGCCGTTCGGAGGCGGCGTCGGCGCCGGCGGCCGTGGCCGCCGCGAGGAGGATGACCATTACCGGGAGGGATAGGCTCTTCATGGCTCGATCTCCTTGTAGCTCGTTCAGGCTCTTTCGTCAGGGGTTGGCTAACCTGCCGCCGGTGCATGCGCCTCGGACGGCGGTGAAGAAGTATAGCTCACTTTCTATGCGTCCGGGGCCGATCCTCTCCGGTTCAGGGTGAGGGCGGCATTCTCTGCCCGCCGGGGCTGTTGTCACTCCCGACGAGGAGGGGCGCGCCGTGACCAAGGTCAAGAAGATCGTGCTGTGGACCGCGGCGGTCGCCGTCCTGGCGGCCGGGGCGTGGGCGATCCACCGGGCGGCCGACGGTCGGGCCGTGGAGACGGGCGCGCTGCCGGTGGCGCAGGTCGAGCGCCGCGACATCGACGTCGTCGCCGAGGCCGCGGGCCTGGTCGAGCCGGTGCACGTGGTCGAGGTCAAGTCCCACGCCTCGGGCCTGG
>DATKCC010000322.1:0-3890 GCA_035513375.1 Thermoanaerobaculia bacterium
AGGTTGTTGACCGCGATCCGCACGGTCTGGACGAGCGGCCCCTGCCGGGCGTACTCCCGCAGGTAGAGGGCCGCCAGCACCCCGAGCGGCGCCACCGCGAAGCTCATCAGGAAGACCATCATCACGGTGCCGAAGATCGCCGGGAAGATGCCCCCCTCGGTGTTCGACTCCCGCGGGTGGCCGGCGACGAGCTCCCACGCCCGGGAGAGGTAGAGGCCGAGCTTGCCGCCGACCCCCAGGGCGTTCGGCCGCAGCGCGCGAACGATCTCGCCCACCGCCACGTCCTTCTCGGAGCCGGCCGCGGTCGCCATCACCAGGCGCTCGGCCAAGAGCGCGTCGCGGCGGCCGAAGAGCTCCTCGGCGAGCGTCTCGTAGCGTGCCTCGAGCGGCCCGAGCTGGCGCGCGATCTCGGCCAGGCGGCGGGCCTCCTCCGGCGCCGGGAGCGCCCGGAGCTCGACCGCTCGGGCGTCCAGGCGCAGCCGGTCGATCCGGTAGTTGACGTCGGAGATCTCCTCCTCCACCTCCTCGACCGCGCGGCGCTCCGCCGCCTTGGCTTCGAGGACCGGCTGGAGGGCGCGCCAGGTCTCCTCGCGCCCCGAGGCCAGGGTCTCGCCGCCCAGGCGTAGCGCCCGCGGGAAGCCGTAGAAGTTGCCCCATTCGAGCCGCTCGAGGAGGACGGCGTCGGCAGGATGAGCGCTCCGGCCGACCCGCGACTCGTCGAGCCAGACGAAGTCGGCGCCGGTCACGTCGCGGTTTCCTACCTTGAGGCGGATCCGGGTGCCCGCCGAGCCCGCGGCCTCCTCCAGGGCGACCGGGACCTCCTGGCGCTCCCAGACCTCGCCCAGCAGGCGCTGGCCGTCGTCGAGCTCGAGCCAGAGGAGGGGCTTCTGCCAGAAGGAGGCGAGCCCGTGGTAGGCGAGCAGCGAGAGGATCCCGAGGACGAAGAGCAGGTTCAGAGCGAGGGCGCCGCCGCAGAGCCAGGTGAGGCAGCGGCCGAGCAGGTCGCGCTGGGCGCGGGCGAGGCGCAGCGCTTCCCTCACAGCCTCGAGTACCTCTGGCGCAGTCGCTGGCGCACCAGCTCGGCGGCGGTGTTGACCAGGAAGGTCAGGGCAAAGAGCAGGAGCGCTGCCAGGAAGAGCGTCCGGTAGAGCGTGCCGCCCTGTGCCGCTTCGGGGATCTCGACTGCGATGTTGGCCGAGAGGGTACGGAAGCCGTTGAACGGGTTCCAGTCGAGGATCGGCGTGTTGCCGGTCGCCATCAGCACGATCATGGTCTCGCCGACAGCCCGGCCGAAGCCGACCATCACCGCCGAGAAGATCCCCGGGCTCGCGGTCGGCAGCACCACCCGGGTCACCGTCTGCCAGCGGTTGGCGCCCAGGGCGAGCGAGCCCGCCACCAGGTTGGGCGGCACGTTGCTGAAGGCGTCCTCGGAGATCGCGAAGATGATCGGGATGACCGCGAAGCCCATGGCGATTCCCACGACGACGGCGTTGCGCTGGTCGTAGGGCAGCCCGGTCGTTTCGAGCAACCAGCGCTGGAAGCTGCCGCCGAAGACCGCGGTCTCGAGCCAGGGCGCCAGCGCGATCGCGGCCCATCCGGCCCCGACCAGCGCCACCACGAAGGCGAACATCTCGGTGCCGGTCGGCAGGCGCTGGCGCAGGCCTCGGGGCAGCAGGCTCCAGAGCCAGCCGGCGACGAGCACCGAGGCCGGCAGCACCAGGACCATCAGCAGCAGCGCCGGCATCACCTGCTCGAGCCGCGGCGCGAGCCAGAGCCCGGCGAGGAACCCCAGCACCACGCTCGGCAGCGCCGCCATGATCTCGATCACCGGCTTGACGTGGCGCTTGTAGACCGGATGCATGAAGTGCGACAGGTACATGGCGCCGAGGATCCCCAGCGGGATCGCCAGCAGCAGCGAGTAGAAGGTGCCCTTGAGCGTGCCCACCAGGAGCGGCGTGAGCGAGAGCTTGGGCTCGAACGACTGGGTGCCGGAGGAGGACTGCCAGACGAGCTCCGGGCGTGAGTAGCTCTCGTACCAGACCTTGCCGAACAGGGTCCGCCAGGTGATCTCGGGGTGCGGGTTCGCGATCGAGAACCCGGCGAGCTCCTCCTCGCCCGCGACCAGCGCCGCGTCGGCCTTGGCGCCGAAGGCGAGGGCGAGGGGCCGGGCGACGCCGCTCTGCCCGCGCCAGAGGCGCCGGTGAGAGGTCGAGTGGTAGAGGCCGAGGCCGCCGCCGAGGTCGGCCGCCAGGAACCCCTTGTCGCGGGGCGAGGCGGCGAGCGCGACGATCGGGCTCGCCCGGCCGGCGGCCGAAGGGGGCGGGAAGCGCCTGATCCGGGTCAAGCGCTCGCCGCCCTCGTCCCGGGAGACCGGGAACCAGACCGACAGGCCCCCGTCCTGCTGGCCGACGACCAGCGACCGGTCGCCCAGCAGCATCGCGAGCGCCGAGACTCCCGCCTCGCCCGCCGAAACCACCTGGAGGTCGCTCGGTCCGCTGGCGCCGAAGCGCCACCAGAGCACCTCGCCGCCGGGCGTGCCGCCGTAGAGGTTGCGGCCGGCACCGTCGAAGACCAGGTGCGACAGCCGGTAGGAGACCGGGACCCGCCAGCGCTCGAGCGACTCGGTGGTCTCGCCGCCCAGGAAGCTCGCCCGCACCGCCCGGCGCACCACCGCGAGGTCGCCGCCGGCGAGCTGGGCGGCCGCCGTCCCGCCGCCCTCGCGGTCGGCCCGGACCGAGTAGGCCCCGAGCTCGCCCTCCTCTCCCGCCGGCGCCAGCTCGTAGTACACCGGCTCGCCCACCTCCGGCTCGATCCGCCGCTCGCTCCCCTCGAAGCGGGTGCGGAAGCCGGCCGGGACCGCCAGCACCCGGCCGCCGTCGACGACCGCCGTCAGCAGCCCGTCCGGGGTCGCCCGGAGGCCTTCGAGCCGCACCCCCTCAGGGGCTACGCGGACCGCCGCCACCTCGCGGCCACCCCCGCTCGGGCCGGGCATCGAGAAGGCGCGCACCACCCCGTCCGCCGCGAGCCCCGCCACGTGCGTCCGGTGCTCGTCGACGACCACCGCCGCGAGCGGCGGCTCGCCCTGCGCGAGCGCCACCGAGCGCGCCACCCGGGCCCCCGCGGTGAGCGGCCAGACCTCGAGCAGGACGAACAGCAGGATGCCGAGGATGCTGGCGATGATCGTCAGGCCGCCGGCGGTCACCAGCCAGCGAGCCCCCCGGTCGGCCCAGAGCCGGCGGGGCGCGGTGCGCTCGCGCTCGGGCGGCGGGCGAACCGGGCCGGCAGGGCCCGAAGGCGGCGCGGGCTCCGGCGTCGTGGACGGGCGCGGTTCCATGGGCGAGGAACGACCAGGGCGGCCGTCGCCGCCGGCCTCCAACTCTCGGCCCCGGGCGTGACGCCCGGGCGAACGGCGTGTGACGGCGATGTGACAAGGGCGGTGGGAAGTCGGGCGCCCCCCTGCGTGTTACCCGATCGGGGTGAGCCGCCGGCTCGAGCGGCATCGCAGGCCCCTCTGCCCGATCCCATCGACCGTTCGAGGAGAGTGCGCCGCCATGAGAAAGCCCCTGTCCGCCCCCTCCATCGCCGCCCTCCTCGCCCTCTCGACGCTTCTCGGAGGAGGCCTCGCGTGCGCTGGGCACCGCGCAGCCGCCCCTCCGGCGACGCCGTCCGCCCCCGAGGTCACGATGACGACCACGACCACAGTGACGAACCCCCTGCTCCGGGAATGGACCGGGCCCTATGGTGGGGTGCCCGCCTTCGACGCGATGGCGCTCGCGGACCTCGAGCCGGCGTTCGACGCCGCGATGGCCGAGAACCTCGCCGAGATCGACGCCATCACCGCCGACGCCGAGCCCCCGACCTTCGACAACACGATCGCCGCTCTCGAGCGC
>DATKCC010000323.1:0-7596 GCA_035513375.1 Thermoanaerobaculia bacterium
GCGACCGACGACGACTTCGCCGCCGCCCTGTCGCGGGAGGGTCTGTCGCTCGCCGAGTTCCGGGAGCAGGTCCGCGGCCAGCTGAGGATGCGCGAGGTGATCGCGCGCGAGGTCACCGCGGAGATCAAGCTCGAGGACGACGACCTCCGGCGCGCCTACCGGGCGGCGCAGGACGGCTTCCGCCTGCCCGAGCGCTTCCGGATCCACGAGTTGATCGTGCTCGAGGCCGAGCAGGTCGATCTCGACGGCCTGCGGGCGATCGCCCGGGAGATCCAGGCCGAGATCGAAGCCGGGCGCCTCTTCGAGGAGCTGGCCGCGGACTACGCCGAGCGCGGGCTGACCAGCGGGTTGGTCGACCTCGGTTGGGTCGAGGCCGGGGAGCTGGACGCGGACCTCGAGGCCGCCGTCGCGGGGCTCTCTCCGGGCGACGTCTCCGATCCGGTTCCGGGACGCGGGGGGCTCCATATCCTGAAGCTCCTCGAGCACGAGGAGTCCCGCGTCCGCGCCTTCGCCGAGGTTGCCCAGGAGCTCGAGGCCCGGGAGCGCCAGCGCCTCCACGGCGAGAAGGTGACAGAGTACATGCGTAAGCTCGAAGAGGTGGCCTTCGTCCGGGCCGAGCCCCCGGCCGACGCCGCCGGCTTCCGCACCGTCGCCGGCAGCCGCGGCCAGCAGGACCCCTTCGCCGGCTTCGAGCCGGTCGCCGGGCAGGAGCCCTCTGAGCTGGGCGAGCTGCCGGTCGAGCCGCCGGTAACGGAGCCGGACCTGACGGTGCCCGAGTCCCGGCTGGAGCCCGAGACGGTCGAGCCGCCACCCGGCGGCGGCGCCTTGCGGTAAGGCCACCGCGCTCCAAATCACGTCGGGTGCGGCCTCGCCGCACCGCCCTTTCGGGTCGCCTCTCCCCCGGTGCGGCAGGGCCGCACCCTACGGTATCCGCATCGTTCCGGTGGAACAAAGTGGGTTGATGTGGACAAATATGGAGTGAACTGGTACTCTGGGGGTCAAACCTTCGGGTTACGGGTGGGTGACATGTTCAGAGGAAGCGCGCCGGCGAAGATCGACGACAAGGGGCGTCTGAAGGTTCCGACGCCCTTCCGGGTCCACCTGGAGGAGCGGTGGGGGCCCGAGATCTTCGCCACCTCGGTGCGAGGGGACTCGGCCCGGATCTACCCGCTCGCCGAATGGGAGGAGATCGAAGGGCGCCTGGCCGCGATGCCTTCGACCCACCCGGCCAGGACCAAGTTCCTGGAGCGGGTCAATTACTACGGCCAGCAGGCACGCCTGGACGCGCAAGGTCGGATCGTCGTCCCCCAGATCCTCAGGGAGAGCGCGGAGATCGTGGGCGAGGTGGTGGTGAGCGGTCGGATCACCTACCTCGAAGTTTGGAATCGCGAGCGCTTCGCCGAGAAGCTCGCGCGCGAGGACTTCACGGAGGACGACTTCGGTGCCTTGAGCGACCTTGGAATTTGAGCGAGAGAGCGCGCCGTCCCCGCGGGCGACGGCCGGATGAGCGTTTGGATGTGGATCATGTGCCCGTCCTGGTGGAGGAGGTCCTCCGGTACCTGGCGCCGGAGCGGGGAGGTCTCTACGTGGACACGACGGTCGGACTCGGCGGGCACGCCGAGGCGCTGCTCGAGGCCTCGGAGAGCGCCCGCGTGTTGGGCATCGATCGTGACCCCCGGGCGCTCGAGCGCGCCGGCCGGCGCCTCGCGCGCTTCGGCGGCCGGGTGCGCCTGGTCGAGGGGAGCTTCAGCGAGATCCGAGAGCTCCTGGCGCGAGCCGAGCCCGCGGTGGCGCGCCCCGCCGGCATCCTCGCCGACCTCGGCGTCTCCTCGCTACAGCTCGACACTCCCGAGCGGGGCTTCAGCTTTCGGTTCGACGCCCCGCTCGACATGCGCATGGGCTCCAGCGGACCCACCGCCGGAGAGATCGTGAACCGCTACCCGGAGGCGGACTTGACACGAATCTTCAGAGAGTACGGCGAGGAGCGCCAGGCGCGTCGGATCGCCCGTGCCCTGGCGACGGCGCGGACCGAAGCGCCGATCGAGACCACCCGACGCCTCCGGGAGGTGATCCTCGGGGCCAAGGGATTGGAGCCGGCCGGCGCCCGGCGGGAAGGCCGGGTGGACCCGGCGACCCGCGTCTTCCAGGCGCTCCGGATCGAGGTCAACCGAGAGCTCGCCGAGCTCGAGCGGTTCGTGGACGAGGCGGCGCGGCTGCTGGCGATCGATGGGCGCGTAGTGGTCATCTCCTACCACAGCCTGGAGGACCGGATCGTGAAGCACAGCCTGCGCGACCTCGCCCGTGGCGAGATCGACGAGGTCACGGGCCGGCCGCGAGCTGAGAGCCGGATCCTCGAGGTGCTGACCAAGAAACCGGTACGCCCATCTCCGGCGGAGATCGCGGCCAATCCCCGCGCCCGCTCGGCTCGCCTGCGAGCGGCGGTGCGTCGGGGCACGGGGAGGACCGTCGAGCCGTGAGCCGCGCTTACTCCGTCCACCGGCCGGTGGCCAACGAGTACCTGGTCCGGGAGCGTGACCGCCGGCGCCTGCGCGAGCTCGGCCTGGTCCTCCTGGTCCTGGCCCCGATCGCCCTGGCGCTCACCGCCTTCACCTGGATCCACCTCCAGGTGCTCGACGCCGGCTACCGCATCGAGGAGCTCGAGGACCGCCGTCACGAGCTCGAGCGCCGGGAGAGCCGCCTGCGCCTTGAGGCGGCCTACCTCGCGAGCCCCAACCTGATCGAGCGCCGGGCGCGCGAGGAGCTCGCCATGCGCCCGCCGGACCTGGCTCAGCTCGTCTTCCCGCGCGCCTCGCCGCCGGCCGCAGCGCGCGCCGGCTCGGCCGCGGGCGCAACCGAGGAGCCCCGGTGAAGGCACGCCTGGTCCTCGTCCTGGTCCTCGCCTGGGCCTGGTTCGCTCTCATCGGAGCGCGCCTCGGGGTACTCCAGGTGCGCGACCACGAGCTCTACCGGGCGAAGGCCTCGAGCCAACAGCTCCGGGTGGTGGAGCTCGATCCTCCCCGGGGCACGATCTACGACGCCCGAGGTCGCGAGCTCGCGGTCTCGGTGCCGGTCGACTCGCTCTATGCCCTGCCGGCCGAGATCGAGGATCCGGCGGCGGTGGCGGCGGTCCTCGCCCCGATCCTCAAGGCGGCGGCGTCGGACCTCGAGGCCCGGCTGCGCGCGGACCGGGACTGGATCTGGCTGATGCGCAAGCTCGATCCGCCGACCGCCGAGGCGGTCGGCGCGCTGGAGCTTCCGGGCATCGGCTTCGTCGAGGAATCGAAGCGGTACTACCCGATGCGCGAGCTCGCCGCGCCGCTGCTCGGTTACGTCGGCACCGACGACTCCGGGCTGAGGGGGCTCGAGTACCACTACGACGACGTGGTCGCCGGCGAAGGCGCCCGCCGGTCGGTGCTCCGCGACAACCGGGGAAACCGCCGGCTCGCCGTCCCCGGCCTCGCCTTCGCCGAGCCGACGCCGGGCAAGGATCTCTACCTAACCCTCGACGCCGGCATCCAGTCGGTGGTCGAGCAGGAGCTCTTCCGGGCTGTCGAGGCCCACCGCGCCCGCGGCGGCTGGGCGGTGATCCTGGAGCCGGCCACCGGGGCGGTCCTCGCCATGGCCTCCTACCCGTCCCACGACGCCAACCGCGCCCTCGAGCACCCGGAGCTCGAGCGCATCCGGCCGGTGGCCGACTTCTACGAGCCGGGCTCGACCTTCAAGATGATCACGGCCGCGGCGGCGCTCGAGGCCGACCTGGTCGATCCGGCGGAGGTCTTCGACTGCGGCCTCGGCTCGGTCACCCTCCACGGCGTCCGGATCGGCGACCACAAGCCGTTCGGCCTACTCTCCTTCCGGGAGGTGATCGCCCGCTCGTCGAACGTCGGGGCGATCAAGGTAGGCCTCAGAGTCGGGGCGGCGTCGCTCCACGAGACCATCCGCCGGTTCGGCTTCGGCCAGCGCACCGGGATCGACCTGCCGGGCGAGAGCCCGGGCGGCGTGCAGGAGCTCGCCAGCTGGCGGGCGCTCACCCCGGCCTACGTCTCCTTCGGCCAGGGGATCGCGGTCACCCCGATCCAGCTCGCGGCGGCGGTCGCTGCGGTCGCCGACGGCGGCCGGCTCCATCGGCCGTTCGTGGTGCGGGCGGTGGCAGGCGACGAGGTCGAACGGCGGGAGCCGGTCGAGGTCGGCCGTCCGATCACCGAGCCCACGGCCCGCGAGCTCGAGCGGATGCTCGAAGCGGTGTTCGAGCCCGGCGGCACGGCCTATTCGGCGCGGATCGCGGGCTATCCGATGGCGGGCAAGACCGGCACGGCGCAGAAGGTGGTCGACGGCGGCTACTCGAACACCCTCTACATCGCCAACTTCATCGGCTTCGCGCCCGCCCGCCGGCCGGTGATCGCGGGGCTGGTGGCGGTGGACGAGCCCCGCGCCGGGATCACCTCCGGGGGCGCCGTGGCGGCGCCGGTGTTCGCCGCCGTCGCCCGCCGGGTGCTGCCCTACCTCGGCGTCGCGCCGGAGGTCCCGCGTTCGACCGTGCGTGTAGGGGCGGAGCTTGCCTCCGCCCGCGGTTCCGAACGACGAGAGCCGCATACGGTAGCGGGCGAGCTTCTCCCCGACACGTCTACGGAAGGTCGAGAGGCACGATGAGGCTCTCGGAGCTCTTGGCGGGGTTCCCGATTCGTCGGGTGTGGCCGAGCGAGTCGGCACCCGACCCGGAGGTCTCCGGCGTCGAGATGGACACGCGCCGGATCGACCCCGGGTTCCTGTTCGTGGCGGTACGCGGCGAGAGGATCGACGCCCGGACGCTGGCCCGCCAGGCGGTCGAGGCCGGCGCCGTGGCGGTCCTCGCCGCGCCCGGCGGAGCGCCCGAGGGCTGGGCCGAGACGCCGCGGTCCGGTGGCGTACCCTGGTTCGAGGCCGACGATCCCCGCGCCCTCGCCGGCCCACTCGCGGCGCGCGCCTTCGGCCACCCGGAGCGCGAGCTGACGATGGCCGCGGTCACCGGCACCAACGGCAAGTCCACGGTCACCACCCTGATGGCCGCGGTGCTCGAGGCGGCCGGCCGTCCGACTGCGTGCTTCGGCACTCTGGGCTACCGGTTCCGTGACGAGGGGGTCAAGGGAGACCGCACCACTCCCGAGGCCCCGGAGGTCCTCCACATGCTCCGGCGCTGGCGCGATCGCGGCGCCGTGGCGGCGTCGATGGAGGCCTCCTCGCATGCCCTGGCGCTCCACCGGCTCGAGGGGCTCGGCTTCGACGTCGCGGTGTTCACCAACCTGACCCAGGACCACTTCGACTACCACCGGGACTTCGAGGGCTACTTCGCCGCCAAGCGCCACCTCTTCGACCTGCTGAAACCCGCCGGGAAGGCGGCGGTGAACATCGACGACGCCTACGGCCGCCGGCTCGCCGAGGAGCTCGCCGGCACGCTCAGCGAGGAGCGGCTGATCACCTTCGGCCGCGGCGCCGGAGTGCAGGCCTGGGACCCGGCCCTCTCGGAGTCGGGGATTCGGGGGGTGATCGAGACCCCCCGCGGCTCCTACGCCTTCCACACCCGGCTGCTGGGGCGCTACAACCTCGAGAACCTGCTGGCGACGGCCGCCGCCGCCGAAGCGCTCGGCCTCCCCCACGACGCGGTCAAGGAGGGCCTCGCCCGCTCCGACTACGTCCCCGGCCGGCTCGAACCGGTCTACCGGGGACAGCCCTTCCCGGTCTACGTCGACTACGCCCATTCGCCGGGCGCCTTGGAGGCGGTGCTCCGCTCGGTGACCGAGTTCTCGGGCCGGCGGCTCATCGTCGTCTTCGGCGCCGGCGGCGACCGCGACCGGGCGAAGCGCGAGCCCATGGGCCGGATCGCCGGCGAGCTCGCCGACCTCCCCATCCTGTCCTCGGACAACCCCCGGGGGGAGGACCCATTGGCGATCATCCGGATGGTCGAGGAGGGGGTCAAGGCGGCGGGCAACCCCGAGTACCGGATCGTCCCCGACCGCCGGGAGGCGATCCGCCGCGCGATCGCCGTCGCTGGGCCCGAGCACGCGGTCGTGATCACCGGCAAGGGGCACGAGGAGGTCCAGGAGGTCGGCGGCCAGAAGCTCCCGTTCTCCGACCGCGACGAGATCGAAAGGGCCTTGGAGGAACGCTTCGGTGCGGCGGCGCGTCGATGACACGGCCCGAGCCGTGGAGGGCGACGTGATCGCCGGCGAGCCGACGCGGGTCTGGGACGGCGCGGCGATCGACTCGCGCGCGGTCGCGGGAGGCGAGCTGTTCTTCGCCCTGGCCGGCGAGCGGACCGACGGCCACCGCTTTCTCGGCGACGCCTTCGCCCGCGGGGCGGCGGCCGCGGTAGTCGACCGGGAGCTCCCGGTCGCCGAGCGAGGGGGCGCCGCGGCGTGCCTGCTGCGCGTCGCCGACACCTACGCCGCCCTCCACGAGCTGACCCGAACGCTCCGCCGCGACGCCCCCGAAGTGCTGGTCGCGGTCACCGGCTCAGCGGGCAAGACCACCACCAAGGAGCTCCTGGCGGCGATGTGCGAGCGCCGCTTCCGGACCGCGCGGAACCCCGGGAACCTCAACAATCTCTACGGCTTCCCGGTGTCGCTGCTGTCGATCCCGGACGTGACCGAGGTGATGGTCGCCGAGCTCGGCATGTCGGTCGCGGGCGAGCTCGGCGCGGTCAGCCGGCTCGCGCGCCCGGACGGCGTGGTGCTGACCAACGTGCGGCCGGTCCACCTCGCGAGCTTCCCCGATCTCGCCGCCATCGCCGAGGCCAAGGCCGAGGTCTTCGAGGGGCTCGCCCCTTCGGGGTTCGTGGCCGCCAACCGGGACGACCCGGAGGTCGAGCGCGTCACCCGGCGCTGGCAGGGCGAGACCGGCGGGCGCGTGGTCTGGTTCGGCTCGGAAGGGGGCGAGACCGAGGTCCGGGCCCTCGACGTGCGCCCGATCGCCCGGCCGGGCGAGGAAGGGGTTGCGAGCGCGGTCGGCAGCCGGTTCCTCCTCGATCTGGGCGGCGATGCGATCGAGGTAGAGCTCCCCCTCCACGGCCGCCACAACGTCGACAACGCCCTGGCCGCGGCGGCCGCCGCCCGGGAGCTCGGGGTAACCGGCGAGGAGATCCGGGAGGCGCTGGCGGCGGCGGTGCCGGCGGCCCACCGGGGCGCGGTTCACCGGCTGCCGGAGGGGGTGACCCTGGTCGACGACTCCTACAACTCGAACCCGGACGCCCTGGCCCGGGCGCTCGCCGCGGCGGCGGAGCTTGCGGGCGACGCGGCGGCGGGCGGCGGGCGCCGGCGGCGGGTGGCGGTCCTCGGCGACATGCTCGAGCTCGGGCCCGAGGAGGACAGGTTCCATCGGGAGGCCGGGGAACGGGCCGCCCGGCTGGGGTTCTCGCCCCTGGCCGGCGTGGGCGAGCTCGCCCGCGGCCTGGCGGCGGCGGCCCGGGAGGGGGGCGCCGAAGCCGTGTGGCTCCCGGACGCCGAGGCCGCCACCGCCTGGGCGGAGAAGAACCTCCGGCCCGGCGACCTGATCCTGGTCAAGGGCTCCCGAGGGGTCGGCCTCGAGGCGGTCGTCGAGCGCCTCCTGGGCCGCCAGAACACG
>DATKCC010000324.1:0-4453 GCA_035513375.1 Thermoanaerobaculia bacterium
GCCTGGGCCTCGAAGCCGCCTTCGACGACCTCCCCTGTCCCCGGGTCGAGGGCGATCTGGCCCGAGGTGAACAGGAACCCGCCGGCGGAGGTCGCCTGAGAGTAGGGACCGATCGCCTTCGGGGCCCGGTCGGTGTGGTGGAAGTCCATTCTCGGCCTCCTCTTGAGTCATTCTGAGCAAAGATTGGAGCACCAGGGTCGGGTGGTGGTGTCCCTCTCCCGACCACGCAGCTTCGCTGCGCGGTGCCCCGAGGGTGGGAGAGGGATCAAGGGGAGGCCTCCTCAAACCCCCACGACTCCCACGTAGGGTAAATTCCGCCAGCGCTCGGCATGGTCCAGGCCGTAGCCGACCACGAACTGGTCGTCTATCGAGAATCCCACGTAGTCGATCGGCACCTCGACCTCCCGCCGGGAGGGCTTGTCGAGGAGCGTGCAGAGCCGGAGGCTCCGGGGGCGCCGGAGCCGGAGCATCGCGAGAATGGTGTTCAAGGTGTGGCCGGTGTCGACGATGTCCTCGAGCAGGAGGACGTCGCGGTCACGCAGCGAGAGATCGACGTCCTTCTTGATCAGGACCTCCCCGGGGCTGGTGGCGGAGCCGTAGCTCGCCGTCTGGAAGAAGTCGATCGCCACCGGGATCCGGAGGGCGCGGACCAGGTCGACGAGGAAGAACACCGAGCCCTTGAGGATGCCGAGGCAGACCAGCTCCTGGCTGGCCCGGTAGTCGTGGCCGATCTCCTCCGCGAGCTCAGCCACCCGGCGGCGGACCTCCTCCTCGCCGAGCAGGGGCCGCGGGAGCGTCTCGGTCAGGGGTGCCGGCATGACATAGAATCCTCGCGCGATCGGCCTTTCCAGACGCCCATGTCCTCCGTCGAGACCCTGCAACGGCTCCACGGCCGCTATACCGCCCTCTCCGGACGGTTCCGCGCCACCTGGGCCTTCCACCAGTACGCGGAGAGCCGGCGCAAGATCTTCCCTGGCGTGGCCCCGGAGGACCTCGGTTCGGCCTTCCAGGAGCTCTACGGCTCCTTGAAGGCGGTCTCTGCCCGCCTCAACGCCGAGGACCCCGGTGTCATCGAAGTGGAGCTCGATGCGGTGGAAAGTAGTCTCGGCCGGCTCAGCTCGGCTCTGGCGGAGGAGGATAGCAGAGTCTCCGCGCAGCTCCTCCGCCAGTTCTTCCAGCGGGTCAGGCACGAGGACGAGAACCTCCTCACCCAGCTCGCGAAGTTCTACCTCTACGCCGGCGGGCGGAGCGAGTGGCCGCAGGACCGGATCGACAAAGTGGACTTCCTGATGACCCGCGTGGCCCAGGAGCGGGACCCGTCGTCGGACCGCTTCGTGCTCCGCGAGCGTGGACGGATCCGCGAGATCGCCACCGGCCTGTGGTCGCTCGCCGGGTCGGACCCGCCGCCGGACTCCCTGGTCGAGGGTGTGGTCGGCGAGCTCCGGGAGCTCCGGTCGGCTGTCGCCGCAGCCGAGACGCTCGACCAGCTCAACGAGGGCAGCCTGGTCGAGAGCTATCGGGGCCTCAAGCACGGCCTGGGACGGTATTTCTTCTTCCCGCGGCTGCTCTACGAGATCCTGGACACCAACCTGGTGTTCAAGAACCTGATCCGGCAGCTCTACGCCGTCGAGGAGCGCCGGATCACGGCCGACTACCAGCGGGTCTTCGACCTCGAACGCGAAGCGGTCGTCGACGCCGCCCTCGAATCGGAGCTCCACCACTTCCGGACCGAGGTCGAGACCTTCGAGCGCAAGCTCCAGGGGGACGAGCTCAAGCTCAAGGAGCTGGCGCTCCTCCGAGAGCGCGTGCGCGCGCTCACCGCCCGATTGGGCGAACGTGATGGAGTCGAGGACGCCGGGCCGGGAGAGCCGGCCGCCGCCGCGCTTCCCGAGGAGGCTGCTGGCGACCGGCTCCTGGCGGAAGCGGTCGCGCGCCTCTCGGCGGTTCTCGACGAGGTGGACCCAGACCTCCCGCCCCGCCGTGCGGTGCTGAGCGCCGAGGTCTACCCGCTCCGCCTCGAGCTCCGGGAGCTGGCCGCCCACCGGCGGCTCGCTGGTGGAGACGAGCCCGAGGTCCGGCGGGAGCTGGAGCGGACCATTCTCGAGGCGGCGGCCCTCAGGGTCGCCCTCAATCTCAGGGCCGAGGAGATCCGGGGGCTTCTCGACGAGACCGCGGCGACCGGGGAGGCGCAGGTCTTCCACCGGACCCGCGCTCTTCTGCACCTGGCGGGGTCCCACCTGGCGCGGCTCGAAGCCGAGGTCGAGCAGGCGGTCCTCCACGGACGGACCTCCGATGCCCAGGAGCTCAAGGTCCTCCAGATGCGCCTGGTCCGGGACCACGCGGGGGCGTGGCTGCTGGCGATGAGGCCGCTGCTGTCGAGGCAGGGGGTCGTGTAGGGCCGAGGACCGCGCCTCCGGGGCGGCGGGAGGAGGCAAGCTCCTCCCCTACAACCGATTGGGGGGTCGGCCATCCTCGGTCGCGTGTAGGGGCGGAGCTCGTCTCCGCCCGCGGGCCACAGGCCCGCATTCTCAGGCCTCGAGCTCGTCGTCCTCGAGCAACGCGCGCAGTAGCCGAGAGAGGTCCTGCCGGGCGCCGCGGCCCGCCGCCACCACCTCCGCGTGGTCGAGGGGCTCGTCGGCGAGGCCCCCACCTAGGTTCGACACCAGGGAGACGACCAGGCACCTGAGGCCCATGTGGTGGGCCGCGATCACCTCGAGCACCGTCGACATGCCCACCAGGTCGGCTCCCAGGAGAGCGAGCATACGGGCCTCGGCCGGGGTCTCGTAGCTGGGCCCGGCCACACCGGCGTATACCCCTTCACCGAGGGTGAGCCCCAGGTCCGAGGCCCGAGCATGGGCCAGCCGGCGAAGGCGTCCGTCGTAAGCCTGGGAGAGGTCCGGGAAGCGCGGCCCCCATGGCGCGGGGAGGGGTCCGCGGAGGGGGTTCAAGCCGGTCAGGTTCAGGTGGTCGCCGACCAGGACCAGCTCCCCCGCGCGCCGCGCGGCCGTGAGACCTCCGGCGGCGTTGGTCATCACCAGCGTGCGCGCACCCAGGAGCGCCGCCAGCCGCACCGGGAAGACGGTCTGGAGCGGGTCGTAGCCCTGGTAGGAGTGGAGCCGACCCCGGAGGTAGAGCACCGGCCGTTCAGGTCGTGGCAGGAGGAGCTCGACCCGGTGTGGGTGCCCCTTGATCGGGTGGACCGGGAAGGGGAGGAGGTCGGCCAGGGGCACGAGCCCGTGGGTCGGCGGGTAGAGGTCGACGGCGAGGCCCGAGCCGGAGACCAGGACGACCCGCGGGCGGGGCCAAGCGCGCCGGTCCCAGGCGGCGACCGCCTCGTCGAGGGCCGCAGCGTGGGCTCGCACGAGGTCGTCCATGGTGCGGGGATTGTAGTCGTCTCGCCGCAGTTGCCCGCGGGTCGGGGGCATCCGTCTCGCACCTTGCGGTATCGTCCTGCCTCGTCCCATGTCCGAGCTCGACGAACAGATCAAGAATCGCCGCGAGAAGCGCCGCGCCCTGGCCGAGCGCGGGGTCGAGGTCTACCCGCACTCCTTCGAGCACGACCTCGAGCCGTCGGGGGTCGAGGCGCGCTACGGCGGGGCAAGCGCCGAGGAGCTCCAGGCCGCCGACGTGACTCTGCGGGTGCCGGGGCGGGTGCGGGCGATCCGCGGCCACGGCAAGGTGGTTTTCGCGGACCTCTCGGACGGCGCCGGGAAGGTCCAGCTCTTCGTGCGGGCGGAGCGGCTCTCGGAGGGCGCCCGCTCGGTGCTCGAGAGCCTCGACCTGGGCGACTACGTCGGGGCCCGCGGGCGGGTCATCCGCACCCGGGCCGGCGAGCTCTCGCTCGAGGTCGAGGATCTGACGCTCCTGGCCAAGGCGATCCGGCCCCTGCCGGAGAAGTGGCACGGGCTGGCCGACGTCGAATCGCGCTACCGCCAGCGCTACCTCGATCTCGCCGTCAATCCGGGCTCGCGGCGGGTGTTCGAGATCCGGGCGGCGATCGTCCGGGGGCTGAGGCGCTATCTCGACCAGCGGGGCTTTCTGGAGGTCGAGACACCGATGATGCAGCCGATCGCCGGCGGCGCCACGGCCCGGCCGTTCGTCACCCACCACAACGCCCTCGATGTCGACCTCTTCCTGCGGGTGGCGCCCGAGCTCTACCTCAAACGCCTGTTGGTGGGCGGCCTCCACCGGGTCTATGAGATCAACCGCAACTTCCGCAACGAGGGCATCTCGACCCAGCACAACCCCGAGTTCACGATGCTCGAGCTCTACTGGGCTTACGTCGGCTACGAGGAGATGATGGCGCTCACCGAGGAGATGCTCTCCGGGCTCGCCCGGGAGATCCTGGGGACCACGCATCTCGAGTGGAAGGGGCGGACGATCGACCTCGAGCCCCCCTGGCCGCGGTACTCGGTGAAGGAGGCGATCGCCCGCTTCGCCGGCGTCGAGGCCG
>DATKCC010000325.1:0-2827 GCA_035513375.1 Thermoanaerobaculia bacterium
TCCTCGACCTCCCGCTCCCGCTCGGCCTTGGAGCGGCGGGCCTCCTCGATCCGCCGAGCGGCCTCCTCGTGGTCGACGTCGATCAGGAAGATCCGCGACCAGGAGTCGATCGCCCCCTGATAGTCGCCCCGGTCGGCCGCCCCCTGGCCCTCGGCCAACAGCTCGCCGATCCGGCCGTCACCGCCGGCGGCGGCTGGTGGGTTGGCTGCGGTGAGCGGGGCCTCCTCGGAGGCGAGGGGCTCGGGCAGCTCGAAGCCACCCAGGACCTCGGCCGGCTCGGCCCCTTCGGCCGCATCGGCCCCTTCGACCCCTTCGGCCGCATTGGCCCCTTCGGCCGCATCGGCCCCTTCGGCCGTACCGGACCGCTCCGCTTCCTCCCCGGCGCTGGCGGCCGCGTCCAGGTCCGCGAGCAGCGGATGCCCCGGGTCCAAGGACCGTGCCTTGTCCAGCATCATCCGCGCCCGCTCGCCATCACCCGCTCGCAGAGCCGTCCCCGCCTCCTTGAGGAAGCTCTCGACGTAGGGCTGGGCTTCCAAGCGTGCCTGGGCCGCCGCCGCGATCCGCGCGGCTTCCGGGTCGGCGGCAATCGCCTCGGGCTCCGCGCCGGCGCGATCGAGGGCCTCGCGGTAGTCCGGAGCTTCCAGTCGCTCGCGCACGGCAGCCGCCAGAGGGGGGGCCGCCGGCTGCTCGTCGAGATCCAGGAGATCGAGGGCGTCGAGGTCGAACAGCGCTTCGAACGACTCCTCCGGCAGGTCGGCGGCGGGCGGGCTCCCGGACCAGGCCTCGCCGGCCGGAACGGGCGGGCTCCCCGGCCTATCCTCCACCTTCTCGGCCTCGAGGTCGGGAAGGGCCGGCGCCGCGGTCGCCGCTCCTACGAGCCGGTCCCGGAGCGCCCTTGCCGGGGCGAACTGGGGATCGAGCTCGAGCACGAAGTCGCAGCCGAGTAGGGCCTCCTCACGCCGCCCCCGCTCCGCGAGCTCGAGGCTCTGCTCGTAGGTGACCATGATGCGCTGCTTCACCTCGTCGCCGAGGGCAGGATTGCCTGGATATATGCTCATGACGGCATTCGCGAGCGCGGTGTGGGGCCGGCGGGTCACCGCTATCCTAGCAGAGGCCCGGAAGCGCTACAACCTACAGGGATTGCTATACTTTTCCCCGCGATGAGCCTGCGACTGGAGTGCGTCCCGAACGTCTCCGATGGGCGCCGGCCGGAGGTGATCGAACGCCTCGCCCAGGCGGTCCGGCGGGACCCGGCGACGCGCCTGCTCGACGTCTCGTCCGACCGGGACCACGACCGGGCGGTCCTCACCCTGGCCGGCGAGCCGGCTCCCCTGGTGCGCTCGCTCCTCGCGCTGTTCGAGGTGGCCGTCGCCGAGATCGACATGAGCCGGCGCCGGGAGAGCGAGCAGCCTCTGGGCGTCCACCCCTGCATGGGAGCGGTCGACGTGGTGCCGTTCGTCCCCCTGGCGGAGACGCCCATGGAGGTCGCGGTCAAGGCGGCACGAGATCTGGGCCGGGCGGTGGCGGAGCGCTTCGAGCTCCCGGTCTACCTTTACGAGGAGGCGGCGCGCCTGCCGGAGCGGCGAGACCTTGCGGCCGTCCGGCGCGGCGGTTTCGAGGGCCTGGCGGCGAAATGCGCAAGCCCGGGCTGGGAGCCCGACTTCGGGCCGCGGCGTCCCCACCCGACAGCCGGCGCGGTGGCGGTCGGCGCCCGCGGGCTCCTGATCGCCCTCAACGCCGTGCTCGACTCGGACGACCTCGAAGCGGCGCGGGAGATCGCCCGCTCGGTGCGCGAGTCGAGCGGCGGGCTGCCGGCTCTCAAGGCGCTCGGGGTGCGCCTGGCGAGCCGAGGGCGGGTGCAGGTGAGCATGAACCTGACCGACTTTCGGAGGACTTCGCCGTTCGCGGCGGTGGCGGCGGTGCGGCGGGAGGCGGCGGCGCGAGGGCTCGAGGTGGCGGAGTGCGAGCTCGTGGGGCTGATGCCGGAGGGGGCGGTGGAGGCTGCGGTGCGGGAGGCGCTGCTGCTGCCGGCGTTCGGGATGCGGGACGTGCTGGAGCGGCGGCTGGCGGAGGCCGAGGCGGGGGAGCGGTAGGGGCTCGCACGGGGGCGGGCCGGGGGGCTGCCTGGCCGGTGGACGGCGCGGCGATCTCGGTAGGGGTGGCGTATGGCCGCGCCTCGGCATCGCCTCGACGCGTAGGGTTCGGTGCCAGTGGGGACGGTCGAAAGCGGTCTCGGCGAGTGACGCCCCCGGCCAGGCAGCCCCCCGGCCCGCTCGGTAGGTTCGGCGCCGTGGGTCCGCCACCGTCGGGGAAGAGAGAGGAGTAGCTCTACGGTGGTGGGGCGCGAAAGGCTGAATCCTCAGGGTCGCGCTCCTGGAGGGCCGCCAGGAGCCGGTGGGGTATGCCCTCGAAGCTGCCGGAGGACATGGTGACCAGGACGTCGCCCGCCCTCGCGCCGGCGAGAGCCAGGGCCTCGAGCTCCCCGTGGGTGGCGCAGGCCCGGGCTTCGACGCCGGCCGTCGAGAGCTCCTCGGCCAGGGTCGCGAAGTCGATCCGGTCCTCGGGCCGGAAGCGCTCGGCGTAGAAGACCGGAGCGAAGAGGACCCGGTCGGCGGCCTGGAAGGCGCTCCCGTAGGCGTCGCGGAAGAAGAGCCGGGCGGCGGTCAGGCTCCTGGGCTCGAACAGCGCGGTGAGGCGCCGGCCGGGATGGTGGCGGCGGAGGGCGGCGAGCGACTCGGCGACCGCCGTCGGGTGGTGGGCGAAGTCGTCGACTACGGTGACGCCGGCCGCGGTGCCCAAGTCGTCGAGCCGCCGGGCGACGCCGCTG
>DATKCC010000326.1:0-2352 GCA_035513375.1 Thermoanaerobaculia bacterium
GGACGCGGGAGCGTTCTTCGGTGGGCCGGTCCAGCCGCAGCTCGGGAGCGTGCTCTTCGTCCAGGGGCGCGAAGGGGTCTCGGAAGGCGCGCTGGAGCGGCTGTCGGCAGCGACCGAGGTGGCTCCAGGGCTCGCGGTGACCCACCACGTGGGCGACCTCCGCGTACTGGCCGAAGCGCCGCCGGACAGAATGCGGCTGTTCCTGGGCTACGCCGGCTGGGGCGCGGGCCAGCTCGTCGAGGAGATCCTCCGCGACGACTGGCTCCTGGCCCCGGTCCAGGAGGACCTGGTCTTCGCTCCGGATCCGGACGAGGTGTGGGAAAAAGCGGTGCGCTCGGTCGGCGTCGATCCGGCGACCCTGCCTTCGTGGTCGGCCGGAGGGGGGGACCAGGAAGCGAACTAGCGCATGGCCGAGCCGACGAAACTGGCAGTCGTCACCGGAGCGAGCGCCGGCATCGGCGCCGCCACCGCGCGGGCCCTCCGGCGGGAGGGCTTTCGGCTCGTGCTCGGCGCCCGGAGGATCGAGCGCCTGGAGAGCCTGGCCGCCGAGCTCGGGGGGGCGCCGGAGGTCGAGATCCAGGCCCTGGACGTGACCGACCCGGCCAGCGTGCGAAGGTTCGCCGCCCGGATCACCCGGCTCCACCTGCTGGTCAACAACGCCGGGGCGGCCTACGGCCTGGACTCGATCGAGCGCGCGGTCGAGGAGCGCTGGCAGGAGATGTATGAGCTCAACGTAATGGGTGTCCTGCGGGTGACCCGGGCCCTGCTCGACGCGCTGCGGGCCTCCGGCGACGGCCACATCGTCAACCTGGGCTCGATCGCCGGTTTCGAGGTCTACCCCGGGGGAGGCGGCTACACCGCCTCGAAGCACGCTGCTCGGGCCCTCACCCGGACCCTCCGCCTGGAGCTCCTCGGCGAGCCGATCCGGGTGACCGAGATCTGCCCCGGCCTGGCCGAGACCGAGTTCTCCCGCGTGCGCTTTGGCGGCGACGCCGACCGCGCCGCGGCCGTCTACCGCGGGATGACGCCGCTCGAGGCCGAGGACGTGGCCGAGTGCATCGCCTTCGCCGTCACCCGGCCGTCCCACGTCAACGTCGACGAGCTCGTGGTCAAGCCGCGGGACCAGGCCCACTCGACCGCAGTCGCCCGGCGCGGGGAGTAGAGCGCGCCCGATGCGTGCCGCGGCCCTCCCGGCGGCCCTCGCCGGCGCTTCGCTCTTCGCCCTGGCGCTCGGCGCTCTGACCGGCTGCGGTCCGCGAGAGCCGCTGGCGCCGGCGGCGGCCTACGGCCGCTATTGCGACCGCTGCCACGGCGACGACGGCCGCGGCGACCCCAAGGCGGTGCGGCTCAACCCACGGCTCGACCTGGTCCGCTCGTTGATGGTGGGGCAGGGCGACGCCGAGCTCATCCGCGAGCGGATCGCCGATGGGCACGGGGCGATGCCGGGCTTCGAACGCAAGCTCTCGGCCGAAGAGATCGACGACCTGTCGGCCTACACCCTTGATCGGTTCGCGGGCGCGGGGGAGCCGTAGAGGGATAATCGGCAGGCCATGGACGCCCAACGCTTCAAGGACGCTTACGCCCGCCTCGAGTACCTCGACGAGAGCTTGACTCACAAGGTCCGGCGCCCCGGCCGCGGCCGCCTCCACTCCCCGAGCGCCGAAGAGCTCGACGAGGCCCTGAAGACCCTGGGGGCCTACACGATCGAGCTCAAGGACATCGTCCGGGAGCTGTTTCTGGCGATCGGCTCGAAGGCGAAAGGGAAGAACGACCCGACCTGACCCCCTCACCCTGACCCTCTCCCCCGTACCGGGGGAGAGGGCACCGCCCTCCCACCCCAACAGAACCCTACCACCCACCGCCGGGAGAAAGGGCACCGCCCTCCCGTCCCAACAGAACCCCACCACCCACCGCCGGGAGAGAGGGCACCGCCCTCCCACCCCAAGAGAACCACACCACCCACCCCCGGGGGCTAGGGCACCGCCACCACCCGCCGTTCGTGAGCACCCCTTGCAACCACAGGCCCTTCTGCGACCTGACCGGTGAATCCCCAAAGGGAGGGCGGAGGGAGCCCTCTCCCTCTGGGAGAGGGTCGGGGTGAGGGCCGGCGCGTCAGCTTCGCCCCGACGAGCCGAAGCCGCCTTCGCCGCGGTGGCTGGCGGCGAGATCCTCCGCCTCCTCCCACTCGACCCGCTCCACCCGCGCTACCACGAGCTGCGCGATCCGGTCGCCGCGGTGGACCGTCACCGGGGCGTCGCCCAGGTGGATCAAGATCACCTTCACCTCGCCCCGATAGTCGCTGTCGATCGTGCCCGGCGGGTTGGCCAGGGTGACGCCGTGCTCGAGGGCGAG
>DATKCC010000327.1:0-3168 GCA_035513375.1 Thermoanaerobaculia bacterium
GCGCGGTCGATCCGCTCGCGGCCCGCGGCGTCGACGACCAGGAGCCGGAACGGCCGGGCCGCTCGCGCCGGCGTCGAGATCTCCTCGCTCTTGAGCAGGCCCTCGCGGCCGACCGCCACCACCCGGGTGCCGAGGGCGAGGCGCGGCTCGACCGCGGGCAGCGCCGCCACCCGGTCGAAGAGGGCGCCGGCGAGCTCGCGGCCGGTCGGGCAGGAGTCGCCGTCCGGGAGCTCACTCCCCCGGGGCCCGAGCGCCCGGCGCATCCGCGGCGAGACGTCGATCGACCAGGGGGAGAAGAGGCTCACGTGCCCCCAGGAGCGGACGTTGCCGGCGGGCCCGGAGGCCGCCTCGTAAAGGGTGAAGCCCCAGCCGCGCTCGGCCGCCTCGAGGGCGGCGTCGAGGCCGGTGGGGCCGGCGCCGAGGATGGCTAGATGGGGCGGGTGGGAGGCCATCAGCAGCACCCGCCGGGCCCGCAGCACCGACCCGCCGCCTCGGTCGTCAGGTCGTAGCCGACCGGGCAGCAGAGGTCGGCGACCCGCTCCCGGGCTCCCCGGCGGTAGCGCTCCTGGACGACGGCTTCCATGTTCGCGATGGTCATCAACGGTGTCTCCTGGGAATCAGAATCTCGAGGCCGCCCGTTCCTTCGCCGGCAGCACCTCGAGGCAGGTGGTCCACCAGCCGGTCTCGATCGTCTCGACGAACTCCTCCGGCAGCCGCTCGGCGCGCATCTCGGCGGCGAGCGCGCGCCAGTCGTAGGCGAGCGCGGCGTGCTCGATCCGTAACCCTGCTGCGCCGCCGCCGCCGTCGGCTCGATTGGAGGCTGGGCCCTCCTCGGCGCCAGCTCTGTCCTCGTCGCCGCCTTCACCCTCCGCCTCGACGAGCGTGTACCAGACGTTGGTCCGGCCATCGTTCGCCGGCCGGCCGATGACCCCGACGTTCGCCGCATCCCGCCCCGACGGCAGGCGCCGGTGCCAGTGGAGCCCGGTGTGAGTGAACAGCAGGCCGTCGGCCCGCTCCTGGTCGAGGAGCACCTCGAGAAAGGCCGCCGGGGTCGTCGATTCGAACAGGAACTCATTGACCCGGCGCGGCGAGCCGTGGACCAGCAGGAGCTCGCGCTCGCCCACGCGCACTCGGCGGCGCTTCGGCAGCTCCCCCATCCAGGCTCGATAGGCCGCCGACGAACGCTCGGCCGTGTAGCGGTAGGAGAGGCCCGCGAAGTGGTTGTCGCGCGGGTCGGTGTAGCCGCAGTTGCAGTCGGAAGCGCCCGCGGCGAGCGACTCTTCGTAGTTGCCCTGGAGCGAGCGGACGTCCCCGGCGTCGAGGAGCGGCCGCACCTTCTCCGGGTTCGGGCCGAAGGCCCCGAGGTCGCCCAGGCAGTAGAGGGCCTCGGCGCCCCGGCGGCGGGCATCCTCGAGCAGCGCCGCCAGCGCCAGGTAGTTCGAGTAGACGCCGCCGAAGACCGCGATCCGCCGGTAGGGACCCTCGACCGGCGTCGGGTCGGCCCGCGGCGCGAGGAAGCCCTTCCGCGCGGCCTCGCGCTCGCCGGCGGCGAGCGGCCGCCCGGCCCGCCGCGCCGCCTCGCGGAAGACCGCGAGCGGCACCAGCCGCTCCCCCCAGGTGGCCAGGCCGCGATGGATGGTGAGCTTCTCTCGATTCACGTCCGGCAACTCACTCCGTACACGTGGCAGGTCCAGCAGGCCTGGTGGCCGAGCGGGTAGCTCCCCAGCGCGTCGGCCAGAGTCTCGCCCATCCGGCCGCCGGGCTCGTTGACCAGGATCGGGCACACCCACACTCCCTGGTCGGTGACCATCCGGCAGCTAGAGCATTGGAGGTGGTCCCAGGCGCCCTCGGGCGCGTCGTCCTCGGTGAGGCGCTGCCAGCTCTCGTAGGCGCCGCCCCGCTCGGCCTCGGCGCCGATCTGGAAGACCGGCAGGAGCTTCAGGCGCGGCTTGTCGATCCCCAGCTCCCGCAGCAGCGCGAAGAAGCGCTCCTTGCCACTTTCGGTCGCGTTCTCCTCGCGCACCTCGGTCACGGTGAGGACCGGGTTGATCCCCGCCGCCGCCAGGTTCCGGATGCCGGCCATCGCCCTCTCGAACACCCCCTCGCCCCGGATGGCGTCGTTGGCGGGGGCGGTGAAGCCGTCGAGTGAGACCCGCACGTCGAGGGAGTACTCGGAGGCCGCGGCGAGCGCCGCGAGTCGCCGGCAGCGCTCGGCGTCGAGGAGCAGGCCGTTGGTCAGCACCGTCGCCGGGCCAGCCGCCAGGGTCGCCGCCAGGATCGCCTCCATCTCCGGGTTCAGGAACGGCTCGCCGCCGGTGAAGTAATACTCCTTGACCCCGAGGGCGGCGGCCTCGGCGAGGTAGCGCTCGACCGTCTCCAGGGAGAGGTGCTCGTGGGTGCGGTTGGTCGGCGAGCAGGAGACGAAACAGTGGCTGCAGGCGAGGTTGCAGATCGTCCCGGCGACCTGGAACCAGAGCGTGTCGAGGGAGCGCAGCTCCACCCGCGGGGCGCCTGCCGGATCGGGGGCGGCAACGGGGGCGGGGACGGCGCTGCGGGCGGCTCGGCTCATGGCGCTCAGGCGGAGGTACGGGACGGCGGTGCGTCCGGATCGCTCCGGGTCCATTATCATCTCTCAACCTTGATCCGCTTCCTGGTCCTCTCGTTCCCCCTCCTGCTCCTCGCTTTCGGGGCCTTCCATTTCGCGACCGAAGCGCTGGAGCTCTCGGTCCCGGAGCTCCCGGCCCCCTACCTGCTGGGCCTCTGGGTCCTGGAAGCCCTCGGGCTCGTAGCGCTCTTCCTTCTGGTGAGGGAGCGGGGCCTCGACCGCTGGCTCGCGGGCCTCGCGGCGAGCTGGACGGCGTGGATCTTCCGCGGGCCGGTCCTGGCCCTGACCGCGGCCGGCTCCTCGCGCCTGCCCGCGGGCTCCTGGTGGACCCTGGTCCTCGCCTGGCTCGGCCTCTACACGGTCTGCGGCCTGCTGATGGCGGCGGTGGCCGGCGGCCTCGAACGGGAGCCGGCCGAGCCCGAAGCTGCGGCCGAAGCGGAGCCCGTCGACGCGCCGCAGCCGGAGGCTCCCGACGGAGGCCCGGCACCCATCCGCTCCGACGCCGAGCCGGCGGAGCCGGCGTAGAGCCAGGCCCACCCGTGCGCATCGCCGCCGTCGGCAAG
>DATKCC010000328.1:0-4995 GCA_035513375.1 Thermoanaerobaculia bacterium
CCGTCCCCGCTTCGACCAGCGGATAGCGCCAGGAGATCCGCCGGCCGCAGTCCCGGCAGCGGCCCCGCAGCGCGAGCCAGGAGACGACCGGCACGTTGTCGAGGGGCCTGATGGGCGCGCCGCAGTCCGGGCAGCGCGAGCGCGGCAGGACCGTCGAGACCCGGCGCGGCAGCCGGTGGACGACGACGTTCAGGTAGCTCCCGGTGACCAGGCCCAGGAGGGCCGCGTAGAGGTCGAGCAGGAGCCGGTCGGTCACGGGGCGATTGTAGCCCCCGGCTCCGTCAGGCAGACTCCCCTAATCGTCACCCCCGCCGGAGCCACTCGTAGGCCGTGGCCTCGAAGGGGCCGACGGGGACCTCCGCGCCGCAGGCGGCGGCTACCTCCGGGCCCGCCAAGCCGTTACGTCCCGGGCCGATGATCGCGATCACGAGCAACAGCTCGCCGCGGGGTGACCGCCGGCGCGGCGGTCAGCGTTTGACACAGGCTTCGACGATTCTCGTCATCCGCTCGACCCCCAGGTCGAGCTCCGAGAGCGGGATCGCCTCGTCGGGTCCATGGATACCCAGGAAGGCTTCCGGCTCGAGGAAGAACGGCGACAGCCCGTAGGCCGGGACGCCGCGCTCCCGGAAGTAGCGGGAGTCGGTCAGGCCCGGGATGAACGCCGGCACCACCGGGGCGATGCGTTCCAGCACCCCGCCCGCGGCGCGGTAGATCGGGTGGTCGATCGGCGAAGGCGGCACCGGCGGCGAGGCCAGCAGAACCTCGACCTCGAGGCGATCCCCCAGGGACTCCTTCACCCGGGCCAGGTAGGCGTCCGCGTCGGTCTCGGGCAGCAGCCGGACGTCGATCTCGGCCGTCGCGCTGCCCGCGATCACGTTGATCGTCTCCCCCCCCTGGAGCACCGTGACCTGGAAGGAGTCCAGGAACAGGTTGGCGATCCCGGGCATCAGGTCCTCGGTCGGGCCGTCCTCCCGGATGACCTCGTCGAGGTGGGTGAAGATCCGCCGGTACTTCTCGTTGTGCAGCGGCGCCAGAGCCCCCAGGTAGAGCCGCGCGGCCGCGCTCACCTTCCACCGCAGCGGCTGGTCCAGGGCTCGGGCGAGACCCTCGATGAGCTGATGGTTGGCGCTCCCCAGGTGGATCCCGGAGCCGTGCCCCCGCCGCCCCGATGCGGTGACGCGGAGCCAGAGCGGGCGCTTCTGGGCCACCTCGATACCGGCCCAGAGCTGCCGGCCGCTGATCGTGCGGTTGACTCCGCCCTCGCCGAGCACCGCGGCCACCTCGCCGAGGAGCTCTCCGTGCCGCTCGAGGATCCAGCCGAGACCCTGGGTCCCTCCGGTCTCCTCGTCCGCCACGGCGAGATAGACGACGTCTCGAGACAAGGGCACGCCGCGCCGTTTGAGCTCGAGGAAGGCTGAGAGATGAGCGATTCCCAGGCTCTTGATGTCGAGAGCGCCCCGGCCGAAGAGCTCGCCGCCACGGACCTCGCCTCCGAACGGATCGACCGACCAACCGGGCCCGGGGGGGACCACGTCCAGGTGGTGGAGGAGCACGAGCGCGCCCGCTCCCGGCCGCTCCCCCTCGAGCCGGGCGTAGAGGCTGGCACGGCCCTCAGGGCTCACCAGGAGCCGGGTGGCGATGCCCTCCCGGTGGAGGATCCGGGCCAGGTAGGCGGCCGCCCGGCGCTCCTCGCCGGGGGGGTTCGAGGTGTCGATCCGGAGGTAGCCCTGGAGCCAGCGCGCGGCCTCGGAGAGCTCGTCCTGGGCGCTCCGAGCCGCCGGGCCGCTCGGGGCGAGAGAGAGGAAGAGCAGGAGGAGGAGCGGCCAGCCCAGTCGTGGCATAGGTCATAGAGGATAGCCGGGCCGGCCTAAAAAAACGAACCGCCCGGCGGTCGCCGGGCGGTCGGAACCATCAGGCTGCGGAATCCGGAGGTCGAGCTAAGGTGCGACGGCGCCCGCGGTCTCCTTCTGGGGATAGCGGATGAAGAGGCCGTCGGCCCAGACGATGTCCATGTCGTAGTTCGTCGGCTCGAAGGGGCCGACCGTGATCGCCGCGCCGCAGGCGGCGTTCACCACCGGGCCGGCCTTGCCGTCCCGGCCGGGGCTCGCGACCATCATGACGTTGTTGGCCGAGAGGTAGCTGTCCGCGGCCGGGGGCGCCGGAGCCCGACAGAAGATGAACGCACCCCCCCAGGCGTCCTCCTCCGGGATCGCCTGGATGTAGCCGCCGAACTTCGGGGTCTCCTCGGGTCTGGGCCGGAGGTCCTCCCAGAGGTCGGCGTGCGAATAGACTGGCGGGGCAGTATAGGTCGTGACGCCAGCGCCGGCCGCGGCGGCGCCGCCGAACTGATCGGTCAGCCACGCGAACCAGGCCTTGCCGACGTCCAGCCCGTCGCCCATGGTGCGCTTCTGCTTGGCCTTCTGGAGCGAGTCCAGGAAGTTGGGGATCAGGATCGCCGCGATGATGCCGATGATCGCGATCACGATCAGCAGCTCGATGAGGGTGAAGCCCCTCTGCCTTCTGAGCAATCGACTCATGAGTTCGTCCTCCTAGGGAAATGCGTTCGTCCGCACGGATCGCGACTTCAGGATTGCGAGGGGCGTGCCAGTCCGCAAAGCCCCGGATTCGCGAGGATCCAGGCGGCTTACCCGGGCCGGAAATGACGCGATTTGTCAGTTTTGGTGCCGAGATCCGTCAGGTCACCAGCCGCCGGAGGAGCTCGCGGTAGATGGCGATCCCCTCCACGTAGGCGGGCAGGGCGATGCGCTCGCCGGCGCCGCCCACGCGCAGAGCGTCGCTGGTCAGGACCTTGAAGGGCGTGAAGCCGTAGCTGGGGATCCCCTGAGCCCGGAAGAACCGGGAGTCGGTGGCGGTCCAGGGGAGGAACATCGGGCCTACCGGGGCACTCCGATCGTGGCGTCGCAAGGTCTCTTCGATGGCGTCCATCACCGGGTGGGTGAGGGGGCTGCCGTGGTCCGCCGCCGGCTCGGCGTCGAGGACGGTCTCGACCCCGTGGAAGAGCCAGGCGGGCAGCAGCTCCTCGCGGACGGCGTCGAAGTCGACCCCGGGCAGCAGGTGGACCTTGATCGGTAGCCGCCACCCGCCGCCCGCGACTTCCTGGACGTCGAAAGGATGGAGCTCGTTGCGGAACATCGCCTGGAGGTACGGCGGCAGGAGGTTGAACAGGGCCGGGTCGCGGAGGATCCGGCTCGGATCCTCCAGCGCCCACCGATAGAGGGGCCGGTCCCTGGTGGCGGCGTAGGCCGGGAGGAAGGCCCGGACCTCCTCCGGCACCAGGAGCTCCCCCTCGCGGGGTCGGCCGTAGACCAGGAGATCCTCGCGCAGCAGCTCGAGCCGCTGCCGGTCGGGGGAGCACGCCACCAAGTCCCAGTACCGCTTCTGGGCGAACTCGGTCCCCCAGTACTTGATGTCGTCCAGGGTCAGGCCCTCCAGCACGCCCCCTTCGGTGAGGACGACGTCGAAGCGCGCCACGAGCTCCGGATGCTCCCGGAGGACCCACCGGGTGCCCAGATGGCTCCCCGTCTCCTCGCCGGTCGTCGCCAGGAGGATCACCGATCGCTTCAGGGGAGCGCCGGACCGAGCGAGCTCGACCATCGCCAGGAGCTGGGCGATGCCGACGCTCTTCATGTCGTAGGTCCCCAGGCCGTAGAGCCAGGGCAGGTCGAAGGCGGCCGCGAAGGGCGGGTGCCGCCACTCCTCGGCGGCCGGCACGTCCTCGACGTCGATGTGGTGATGGAGGACCACCGCCCGAGGGTCCTCCCCTTCGAGGATCGCCCACAGGTTGGCGTCCGTCTCGCCTACCGGCTCGAGGTGGAACGGGATGCCGGCACTCTCGAGCTGCCGGCCGAGGAACCGGGCGCCCGCCACTGCGCTCCCGGTGGCCAGCGAGGTGTCGATCTGGACGTACTCCCGGAGGAGCTGGACCTCGGGGAGCGACTCGAAGTCGGTCAGGTGCCAGGTGACCGTCTGCTCCTCGGTCAGCGGGTCGCTGGCCAGGTGGAGGAGGAGGCCCGCAAGGACGGCCGCCAGGACGAGGCTGCCGTAGAGGGCGATCCGGGAGACGTTCCGGAGCCTGGCTTCGATCGCGGCGCCGCTCATTCGAGGAAGGCTCGCAGGTATCCGGCCGGGAGGCGTTGGACCTCGAACAGCATGGCCACGAGGCCGCCGCCGGGGCCCGCGCGGTGGGGTGAACGGAAGTCCCATACGATCCGGCCTTGGGCATCGAGCTCGAACGCCCGGCCGGGGACCGACTCGGTGACCAGGGTCGTACCTCCGGGTAGGCGGACGCAGGTGCCCGCGATGCTCGAGGCGAACGAGGCCGGGGGATCGCCTTGCCAGGTCCATTCGAGCTCGCCCGAGAGCGGGTCCACCTCGAGCAGGCGCGAGAAACCCCGGTGACCCCGGTTGTCGAACAGGAGGATCCGGCCGCTCGGCAGCAGAGACGGCTCGTGCTGGCGCTTCCACGGCCCCCGCCGGGCCCAGACGACGGTCTCCGCCTCGGGGTCGACAATGGCGATCAGGTCGAGCTGCCGTAGCGAGACCAGGAGGTTGCCCTGAGCGAAGAGCGGCGACCGGGCGCCGAGCGAGCCGTCGAGCTCCTCGACGGTGTTGGCGTGGAGGGCGTCGCCCGCGGGCGCCATCGGCTCGAGCAGGTGGGCGAAGGCCGAATCGCGGAAGGCCCCGGTGATCGAGATCCGGCGCTCTTCCCGGCAGCCCTCGCCGTCGCCCTGGTGGCGCAGCAGGACCAGGAAGTCGTCCAGCCGGTAGGCCCCGTCGCCGGCGGGCCGGGCCTCCTTGGCCAGGGTCCAGATCCGCCCATCGCCGCCGATCCAGAAGTCGTTGTAGAAGTTCCCCGGGCAGCGCCCGAGGGGCCGGGAGCTCCGATCGAGGAAGACCAGCCCGGCGGTCTGGTAGAGGGCGATCAGCCGGCCGTCCGGGAACAGGTGCGCCCGCCGGAAGAAGGCGGTGTCCCCG
>DATKCC010000329.1:0-2692 GCA_035513375.1 Thermoanaerobaculia bacterium
CTGCAACCGTCCGTTCGCCATGGCCTCGAACTGGAAGGCCACGAAGCGGGCGCCCTCCGGGAGGTGGACCGGCAGCACCTGACAACGAGCGCCGGCGGCGCGGTCGAGACCGGGCGCACCGGTCGCCGCCGAAACCGGCCCCGCGTAGCCCGCGATCAGGCTACTGGCGTCCGCCCGCAGAACCATGGCGAGCCCGGAGATCCGCGCCGACAGACCCTGGGGGCAGCCTTCACCGGTGCCGCCGGCGGTCGCCTCCAGCGTCACCGCCCACTCGCCGGGCTGGCACTCGGGGCAGGTTCCGTCCCGGAAGGAGCGCAGGAACCGGGAGGGTTCCGGCACCGCCGGAGGGGGGACCGGATCGGCCGCCCGAGGGGGCTCGGGCGCAGGCGGTGGCTCGGGCGTCGGCTCGGGCCCGGGGAGCGGCGGGGCGGGAACGGGAGCCGGGGCACGGACCGGGGGCGGTGGCTCGGGCGGGGGTAGCGGCGCCGGATGGGCGGCCTGCGGTGCCGGCGCGGGCACGGGCTCGGGGAGCGGCGCCGGGGGAGCGGGTTCCGGGGGGGCGGGCACGGGTGCGGGCTCGGCCGCCGGCGGTGGAGCGGGCAGGGGCACGGGCACCGGCTCGGGGAGCGGCGCCGGGGGAGCGGGAGCCGGCGCGGGCGGCGCGACCGGCCTCGGAGCGGGCGGCGGCGGAGGGGGGCGCCGCGGGGCGCCCTCGACCGCGAAGTACCGGACGCGGACCGACTCCAGGGAGTCGCCCACCTTGACCAGTGAGGCGCTCCGTTCGCGCGGGCGCCGGCCCGAACGCACCTCGAGGTCCGCGACATAGGCCATGTAGTCGGGGTGGAGCACCTGGACCGTCCAGCGGCCCTCGGCCAGCCCGCGCACCGAAGCCCGGCCCTCGCCGTCGGTCAGGACCGCTCCCGGCCCACCGCCCTCCTCGCTGCCGGTGAACGAGAGCTCGACTTCGGCGCCGGCGACCAGCCGGCCGCCGCGGTCCGCCACCTCCAGCCCCACCGCCGCCGTGCCCACCCAGGGCTGGGCGGCGAGGGGCAGGCTCCAGAGCGCCAGCGCGACGCCGGCCGAGATCGCGAGTCGTCTCATCGGATCAACCCCCTCACCTGGGCCTCCCCCACCGCTCGGTTCCTCTCGTCTCCACCCTCGACTCCGCTGTGCGGCTCCGAGCCTACCCGATTGGAGCCGCCGCCGCAGCGCTCGCGCTTGAACCGCCGGCCGGCGGCCGCGGACTCAGCAACCGGGGGTGCGGGCGAAGGGCTCGCGAGGGAAGGAGGATCGGGTGAGCATGAGCATGAGACGAGCGGTCCTTCGAGCGGCGGTGCTCGCCCTGGCCGCGGTGATCGCTACCGCCGGCGGGGCCGGAGCCCAGACGCGGATCGCTTTCGACGAGGAGCTGGAATTCGACCGGCCCGAGGCTTGGGCCATGAAGTGGTTCAGCTCGCTGGCGGTGATGACCGGCTTCGGCGGCACCCCGGAGCTCGCGCCCGGCGGCTGGGAGCTCGGTCTCGAGGGCGCCTGGGTACCGAGCCTGAGCGAGGAGGAGCGCCGGGTCGGGTTCATCGGCAACAAGGTCGAGGACCTCAACCGGACCTCGGTCTTCGGCCGCCTTCGCCTGTCGGCCGGCCTCCCCGCCCGCTTCGTGCTGACGGCGGGCTGGGTGCCGCCGGTCGAGGTGGACGGGGTCACGCCCCACCTTCTCGCCCTGTCGCTCGGTCGCCCGCTCGTCGCCGGCCGCTCCTTCGGCCTCGACATTCGCCTGATCGCCCAGACCGGCACCTTCGAGGGCGACCTGACCTGCCCGCAGGCCGCGGCCGCCGCCGGCGACGACCGCGATCGGAACCCGTTCAACTGCCTGGAGCCTTCGGACGACGAGATGACCCTGCACAGCGCCGGCGTCGAGCTCACCGGCTCCTGGCGACCCGCCGGAGCGCCACGGCTCCGGCCCTACGCCTCACTCGCGGGCCACTATTTCGACAACGACTTCCAGGTCCGGGCCCGCTACGGCACGCTCATCGACCGCACCCGGCTGCTGTCGGACGGCACCACCTTCGCAGCCACCGCCGGGCTCGACTTCCAGGCGAGCGAGCGGACGCGGCTCTGCGCCGAGCTGTTCTACAGCCCGCTCGACGTCGTCCGCGAGCCGGGCCGGGGCAGCCAGAACGATCCGCTGCTCAACGCCCGGGTCCTCCTCGGCTACAGGTTCAGGTAGGGGTGCGGCAGGAAGGTCGAAAGTCAAGTGGCCGCCCGGTGGGGGATCCTCCCCTGGCGTTCGTCCCCCACCGAAGCGGCCGTCCTTGACGAGAGCAGCCTAGAGGCGGTGCCGCGGCCGGTCCACGCCCCGCTGGGTGGCCCGGCCGAGCGCCGACGGGCGGTCAGCCCCCCACCCCGGAGGGCGGGGGGCGGGCGGATCCCGGCGCTCAGCCGCCCGCGGCGGCGATCGGCACCCGGACCTCGGTCTCGATCCAGCGCAGCACCATGTCGGCGCCGGTCTCGGTCTCCGCGAACGAGATCGTGAGCTGGTCGACCTCGTCGCCCTCGATGGCGGTCGGCTTGGCGGTCGCCGTCACGACGTCGTTCTCCGCCAGGTAGCCGGGCTCCGCCTCCCGGGTCTCGGGGTTGAAGCGCACGGTGCCGGAGAGCCCGAGGACGGAGTTGAAGTGGACCTTCCACTCCTCGG
>DATKCC010000330.1:0-11488 GCA_035513375.1 Thermoanaerobaculia bacterium
GTGGCCCGCTGCAGGCCGTGCAGCCGTTCGACCACCGAGCGCAGGCCGTCGAGCTCGGCCTGGCAGCCGCCACAGGCCGCCAGGTGGTTCTCGACCGCGCGCACCTCGGCGGCGAGCAGCTCCTCGTCGAGATAGGCGGACAGCAGCTCGGACTCGGCGCAGACGGCGCGGGGATAGCGGCTCATGGCTCGACCTCCGGCTCGACTTCGGCCTCGGGCCGCGGCTGGAGCTCGGAACGGGGCCCTTCCCCCGTACCGGTCAGGATCTCCCGGAGCCGGTACCGGCCGCGGGCGATTCGCGACCGCACGGTGCCGATCCGGAGCCCCAGGACCTCGGCGATCTCCTCGTAGGCGAGCCCCTCGAGGTCCCTGAGAACCACGACCTCGCGGAACGCGCCCGGCAGCTCGGCGAGGGCCGCCGCGACCAGGCGGCCCTGGTCCTCCGCCATGGCTCGCTCCTCCGGGCCGCGGGCCGGATCGGCGAGCCCGGTGACGAGCTCGCCTTCGGTGGCGAGCGATCGGATCGGGAGCCGACGACGGCGCAGGCGGCTCCGGCAGTGGTTGACCGTCACCCGGTAGATCCAGGTGCGGAGCGTGGAACGGCCCCGGAACTTGCCGAGGTGGCGGTGGATCCGCAGGAAGACCTCTTGCGACAGGTCCGCCGCCCGGTCGGGATCGCCGGAGAGCCGGAGTGCCAGGTTGTAGACCATCTCGGCGTGCTCCCGGTAGAGCTCCTCGAACGCCCGCGGGTCCCCCCAGAGGTGCCGTTCGACCAGGGTCCGGTCGGTCGGCTCGCTGACTACGGCGGCGATGGGCGAAGGGGGTGCCACGGGCATCGTCGTCACGCCATGATAGACCCGGCGGAGGGGCTGGAAGTTCCGAGGGCCCTCACCCTGACCCTCTCCCGGAGGGAGAACCGGCCGCTTCAGCCCGCACCCGCGGCCGCCACCCGCAGCGAATCCTCGAACCCGTCGCCCTGGCCGTAGTAGTGCAGGATCGCCTCGACCACCGCCTCGGCGACCCGCTGGCGGAAGGCCCGGGTCTGGAGGAGCTTGCGATCCTCGGCGTTGGCGAGGTTGCAGACTTCGAACAGCACCTTGGCCGGCACCGAGTTGTACCGCAGCACCGCCGGCACGAACTCGCTCCGGTTGCGCACGATCTTCTCGCGCACCGGTTTGTAGGGGTGGATCGCCAGCCGCCGCCGCTCGAGAGCCGCGATCAGCTCCTCGGCGAGCTGACGTGACAAGCCCTCGCTCTCGATCCGCTCCTTCCAGGAGAAGGAGACCGCAGGGCGCTCGCGCCACTCCTGTCGCGCCTCGTAGGCGGCGCCCGCCTTGCGGAAGCTCCCCTGGCGCATGGCGGCGGCGGGGATGTAGGCCATCGCACCGCGCAACGAAGGGTGCAGCGAATCGGCGTGGATCGAGAGGAAGACCACCTTCTGGGGGTCGCTCTCGGTCGAAAGCGCGCGCGAGTAGGCGCTGTTGGCGAGATACCAGCGCAGGTTGACACCGACCGAGCTGTCGGCGATCGGGTAGGGCGGATTGGTGAGGACTGAGTGAGAGCGCGAGAAGGGGAGGACGTCGCGGTCGAGGACCCGAAACTCGTCGCCGTCCCGGGTGGTCACGACCACGCGGGCCGAGGTCAGGCGTTCGAGGAGCTGCTTGATCCGGAGCTTGATGTCGTAGACGTAGAGGCTCTCCCAGACGCCGCCGAAAGAAGCGCCGACGTCGACCCCGCCGTGGCCGGCGTCGAGGATCACGGTCACCCCGGAGAGATCGGCGGTCCGGACCTGGTTGGTGAACCGGCCGCTCTCCCGCAGCGCCGCCTCGTACTCCTTGCGCCGGGGATGGCCGGCCGGAAGGTACTCGGGGAGGAGGAGCTCGAGCGGGATCTTCACCTCGTGACCGATCGGGATGTCGGTCACGTCGCGGATGCCGCTCCGCTCTGCAATCTCGGCGGCGAGGGCATTGACGTCGGGGGCGAGGAGGGCGCCGATGAAGCGCACTACGACGCTCGAGTAGAGCGCCTCGCCGGGCGCCAGCCGATAGATCGCGTACTCGCCCTTGGCGTCACGCCGGAAGTCGAGGCGGTAGGGAGGGTCATCGGTCCGTGGCGCCGCCGGGGCGGCCCGACCCTGCGGCGCGGACGGGTCGACTGACGGCACCGCCGCGGAGCTGGCGCGGACCACCTGGGGCTCCGGGCGCACCGGCGCCCCGGCCGGGACCACGGGCTCCTCCGGCGCGAGGGCCGGGGCCCGCGCCACCTGCTCGCGGAAGGCGGGGAGCAGGAGCCGGCTCGGGATCACCACCTCCTGGCCCGCCCTCAGCTCCTCCTCGGCCAGCGCGTTGTGCTCACGGATGGCGCGGAAGTTCTCGCCGTCACCGGTGAACCACCGGGCCACGTGCCAGAGGGTCTCCCGGCCGAGGGCATCGGCCCCGCGCGCCCGGTGGCGCCAGCCGGCGGCCTCCGGCCGGTCGTCGCTGAAGAGCGCCCGGGCGACCCGGAGCTGGAGCTCGCTGCGCAAGCACTCGTAGGGCACCCGATAGCGGACCCCGGCGAGGAGGCGGTCGGGGGCGCCGTTGACCCGAGCGACCTCGGCGGCCGATTCACGGTCGCCGCACAGGCGGCGGGCGAAGGCGAGGATCCCCTCCCCGGGCAGCGGCTTGGCTTCGAGGAAGATCGCCTGCTCGGCGGTCAGGACTGCGACCAGCGCACCGGCAGCGGCGCCCTCCTGCTCAGGGAGGGCCTGGCGCACCGCAGCGCTCCTGGCGGCGCCGGCACCACCGAGCACCAGGCAGGCGGTCGTCAGCGCGGCCACGGCGAGGCGGCCGGGCCAGGTCCATGCACGGATCACGATTCCCCTTCCCCCATCACGGTTTACAGCCAAACATCTGAAGCGGGAGTTTAACACTGTTGAGTGACAAGGGTCGGGTTTGACACGCCCTTGGCGCCCTTCTACGCTCCAGGGCCGCCATGCACTCCCACCGCGACCCCGCCCGGGTCTTCCAGGTCCTCCTCCACCACCCCGCGGTGCGGGCGCTGGTGCGGGCCGCGACGGCCGAGGGCGTCGACGCGCACCTGGTGGGCGGAGTGCTCCGCGACCGGCTCCTGGGCCTGCCGAGCCGGGACCTCGACGGCGTGGTCGGCGACCGGGGCGAGGCGGTGGGCCAGCGGATGGCCGGCGAGCTGGGCGCCCGCCTCGTCCACCTCGGGGGGAAGGACTTCGGCGCCTACCGCCTGGTCCGGGGGACCGGCGGCGGGAGGTCGGGTGTGGGTCCGGTTGAGGACTGGGTGCTCGACCTCTGGGACCGCGAGGGCGTAGCACTCACGAGCGACCTGGCCCGACGGGACCTGACCGTCAACTCGATCGCCGTGGGCCTGCCCGACGGCGAGCTGATCGACCCCCACGGCGGCGTCGCCGACCTACGCCACCGCCTGCTCCGGGCGACGACCCCGGAGAGCTTCAGCGGCGACCCGCTCCGGGTCCTCAGGCTCCCGCGGCTCCTCGCCCAGCTCCCGGGTTTCAGCGCCGAGCCCGCCACTCTCGGGCTGGCTCGGCGGTCGGCCGCGGCGCTCGCCGGCGTCGCCTCCGAGCGGGTCCGCGACGAGCTGGCGCTGCTCTTCTATCAGCCGGACGCGCATCGGGCGGTGGCGGTCCTTAGCGCCCTCGACCTCTATCCCGGGCTCTGGCTCGGCCGCCCCGGCGAGCTAGCCGCCGGCGCCGAGAGCACCACGGCGCGAGCCGAAGCGTACGCCGAGACCGGCCGCCTTTGCGGCGAGCTCGCTCACCTGGCGCCGACCGCCCTCCGCCTCCGGCAGATCGCTGGAGGCGACCTCTTCTTTCCGGTCCGTCACCGCCTGGCCCGCCTCGCTCTCACCTTCGCGAACCTCCCCGTGGGGAAACGCCCGCGCGCCTCCTTGCCCGCCGAGCTCGCCGGCAGGGCACTGGAGCGCTTCACCGCTGCCGGCTATCTCACCCGGCGAGACGCCGCAGCAGTGGCGCGGCTCCTGCCCTGGGACCGGCTGCCCGGCGACGAGGTCGGACGGCGCCGCTTCCTCCACGCCCTGGGCGGGCTGTGGACGACCGCCGCGTGCTACGCCGGCGCCCGCGGCCGGGAGGAGGGCCCGGCATGGGAGCGCGCGGCCGCCGCCCTGATCGAGCTCTACCGCCGCCGGGGCGACGAGATCCTCGTCCCGCCGCAACTCCTGGACGGCCACGAGGTGGGGGCGATCCTGGGCGTCGCGCCGGGTCCGGAGATCGGGCGGGCGCTCCAGGAGCTCCGCCGGGCGCAGGTCGAGGGCCGGGTCGCGACCCGCGAGGAAGCGGTCAGGCTGGTCAAGCGCCTGCTCTAGAAGGGTGGGGTGCGAGCTGCACCCGACGAAGAACCGAAGGGTGGTGGCCTCGGCTCTCTCTGGTGCGGCAGGGCCGCACCCTACGGAGCACCGCTGCGGCTAGCGGAAGATCCCGCCCGAGCGCTTCTCGTCCCCCATGAGCTTCTGGTTGAGCTCGCGGATCCGCTCGTCGCGCTTGTCGATCTTCTCCTGCGCCTCCTGGCGCAAGCGGGCGTGCTCGGCGCGCATGCGCTCCCCCTCCTCGGCGGCCTCCTGTAGGCGGCCCCCGAGCTCCTGCAACTGGGCGTCGCGGGCCAGGAGGTCGTCGCGGAGCTGCGCGAGCTCCTCGTCCTTCTGGGTCAGACGGAGCCGCACTTTTTCCTCCTGCTCCTCGTAGAGCCGCCGGAACTCCTGGAGCTCCAGGATCTGGGAGAAATCGGACGTCGCGGGGCTCATGTCACCTCCTCGCTCCTCGATCTGCGGGAACATCTTGCGCAGCTTGAGGGACAGGTCCTCGGGGTCGGGGGACTCGGTCATGGCCTCCTGATAGGTGATGGTACCGTGGGCCAGGAGGGCCAGGAGCGACTGATTCATCGACTGCATGCGGTAGTAGCGCACCGACCCCTCGACCTCCTCCAACAGCCCGGCGGTCTCGCCCGCCTCGATCATCTTCGAGACCTTCGGCGAGGCGCGCATGATCTCGAGCGCCGGCACCCGGCTGCCGTCGGCCCGGCCGACGAGCTGCATCGAGACCACCGCTTTGAGGACCAGGGCGAGTTGCGCCCGCACCTGGGCCTGCTGGTCGGCGGGGAAGGCGTCGATGATGCGGTCGATCGTCTGGGTCGCGCTGTTGGTGTGGAGGGTCGAGAAGACCAGATGGCCGGTCTCGGCGGCGGTGATCACGGTCGAGATGGTCTCCCGGTCGCGCATCTCGCCGACCATGATGACGTCCGGGTCTTGGCGCACGGCGTTGCGCAGCGCCTCGGTGAAATCGATCGTGTCGGTGCCGACCTCGCGCTGGGAGATCGAGGCTACGTCGTCGGTGAACAGGAACTCCATCGGGTCTTCGATGGTGATCACGTGCACCGGGCGGGTCTTCGAGATGTGCTGGACGAGGGCCGCGAGGGTGGTCGACTTGCCGCTGCCGGTGGGGCCGGTGACCAGCACCAGCCCCTGGTTGAGCTTGCAGAACTCGAGCAGGCTGTCCGGGAGCCCGAGATTCTCGATCGGTTGGATCTCGTACGGAATGCGCCGGAACGAGGCGGCCATGGTGCCGCGCTGCATGTAGATGTTGCCGCGGAAGCGGGCCAGGCCGGAGACGCCGTAGCCGATGTCGACCGCGTGACGCTCGGCAAGCCGCGCCTTCTGGGGCGGCGTGAGGATCGACAGCAGCATGCCCTCGATCTCCTCCGGCCGTAGAGCGGGGGATTCGACCGGAATCAGCCGCCCGTTGATCCGCATCAGCGGCGGTCGGGTGGGCTTGAGGTGGAGGTCCGAAGCCCCCTTCGAGGTCATGAGCTTGAGCAGCGTGTCGAGCTCCACCAGGCGGTCCTCTCCGCGAATTTCCCGGGCATTCTACATGTCCGGTGGGCCTTGGCCCACCAGGTTGGGCGTTGCCTACCGGCCGGGGCACCGGGGGCGGGGGGCTTTGCCGGTGGGCCAAGGCCCACCCTACACCCGGGTAGACTCTTGCGCATGCGCCAGCTCGCCTTCGTCGGGTCCTTCCTCGCCCTCGCCCTCGTGCTCCTCTTTCCCGCCCTCGCCCAGCCGCCCGAGCCGCCGGGCCGCCTGAGCTTCGATGACCTGTTCGAGGAGGAGCGGGCCGGGCGGCGGCCGGAGCAGACCTCCTGGCGGCCGGACGGCGCCGCCCTCTCCTACCTCTGGGACGCGGGCGACGGCGAGGCCCTCTGGGCGATGGACGCCGCGACCGGCGAGGCGACCCGGCTCCTGGCGATCACGGACCTGGGCGACGAGGCGACCCTCGACGGCTATCACTGGTCACCGGCCGGCGACGCGATCGCGCTCGAATCGGCCGGCGACCTCTGGCTCCTGCGACTCGACGGCGGCGGGGAGGAGCCCGGGGCCGGCCGCCTCCGCCGCCTGACCGAGACCGAGCCCCACGAGGAGGAGCCCACCTTCTCCCCCGACGGCACGAAGCTCGCCTACGTCCGCGAAGCGAACCTCTACCTCCAAGAGCTTGAGCTCGAGCCGCTGGGCAGTGGGAGGGGGAATGGGGGCGTCCCTCGCCCCCCGGGGGCACCGCGACGCGAAGCGTCGGGGTCCGGGGGAGAGGGATCGAGGGTGAGGGGGGTGAGCGGAGGCCCCGAGCGCGCCCTCACCACCGACGGCGAGCCCGGCGCCACCCTCAACGCCACCACCTCCTGGGTCTACTGGGAGGAGATCTGGTTCAGGGACCCGACCGCCTTCTGGTGGAGCCCGGACTCGACCCGGATCGCCTACTACCGGTTCGACGAGACGCCGGTCGCCGAGTACCCGTTGCTCGAGGACTACCGGCCGCCCTACCCGGAGGTGCGGCGCCAGCGTTACCCGAAGGCCGGCACCGCCAACCCGGGCGTGGCGATCGGGGTCCTGGAGCTCGCGACCGGCCGGACCGCCTGGCTCCAGACCGGGGCCGCGGAGGCCGGTGACGAGACCTATCTGGCGCGGGTCCACTGGCGCCCCGACGGCGGAGCCGTCGCGGTCGAGCGCCTCGATCGGGAGCAGACCGAGCTCGACCTGCTGTTCTGCGACCCCGCCGACGGCGCCTGCCGCGTCGTCCTCGAGGAGCGCCACCCCACCTGGGTGAACCTCGGCCGGGAGACGACCTTCCTGCCCGGCGGCCGGCTGCTCTGGGCTTCCGAGCGCAGCGGCTGGCGCCATCTCTACCTCTACTCGGTGCCGGAGGGCGGCCCTGGCGCCGGCGAGGCCCGGCTCAAGCTCGTCCGCCAGCTCACCGCCGGCTCGTGGGCTGTCGCCTCGGTCGACCACGCCGGTGCCGACGCGGTCCTCGTCTCGGCCTTCGGCGAAGGCCCGCTGGGGGCCGCCCGGCGGCGGCTCCTCCGCATCCCGCTCGACCACCCGGACGCTCCGGAAGAGCTCGCCGCCGGCTCCGGATGGCACGCGGCGGAGGCCGCGCCGGACGGCCGCCGGCTCCTCCACCGCTGGTCGAGCGCCGACGACCCCGGTTGGGAGCGGATCGAGGCGGTGGGCGGCGGGGTCACGGCCGAGCTCCCCTTCACGCCCCCGGCCTACGACCCGGCGGCTCTTCCCCGGTGGGACCTCTTCCTCCTCCCCGCGGATGGAGACGACCCCGACGGGACCGGTTTGCCGGCGGCCCGGCTCCTGCCCGCGGGGCCCGACGGCGACGGCGCGGGCGGCGCCCCGGCCAGGCATCCCGTGCTCATGTACCACTACGGCGGCCCAGGCTCCCAGGTGGTGGTCGACGCCTGGCCCTCCCGCGGCCGCAATCTCTGGCACAAGCTCATGGCCCAGCGGGGCTTCGGAGTGCTGATGGTGGACAACCGGGCCTCGGCCTACTTCGGCAAGGCCGGCGAGGACCGGGTGCACCGGCGTTTCGGCGAGGTCAACCTCGCGGCCCAGCGGGCGGCCGTCGAGTACCTCAAAGGCCAACCCTGGGCCGACGCCGCCCGGGTGGGACTCTGGGGCTGGTCGGGCGGCGGCAGCAACACCCTCTACTGCCTGCTTCGGAGCCCGGGCACCTGGCGTGCCGGGGTCGCCGGGGCGCCGGTCACCGACTGGCGCTACTACGACACGATCTGGACCGAGCGTTATCTCGATCATCCCGACGACAACCCCGACGGTTACCGCGACTCCTCGGCGATCACCTGGGCGGCCGAGCTCCGGGACCGCCTGCTGGTCGTCCACGGCACCGCGGACGACAACGTCCACCCCCAGAACACGATGGCGCTGGCCCACGCCTGGATCGAAGCCGGCATCCCGTTCGAGATCGCGGTCTACCCGGGCCGGAGCCACGGCCTCCGGGGCGCAGCGGCCCGGCACTTCTACGAGCGGATGACGGAGCTCTTCGAGCGGGAGCTGGCTGGAGGCCCGTAGGGTGCGCCGGGATCTACCCGTCCCAGCGGCGCATCACCAGGGCGCCGTTGGTGCCGCCGAAGCCGAAGGAGTTGGTGAGGCCGTACTCGAAGTCGGTCTCCCGGGGGCGGTGGGGCACGAAGTCGAGGTCGCAGCCCTCGCCGGGCTCATCGAGGTTGACCGTCGCCGGTAGTACCTGGTGCTTCAAGGCGAGGGCCAGGATGCCGGTCTCGAGCCCGCCCGCGGCGCCCAGGAGATGGCCGGTCGAGCTCTTGGTCGACGATACCGCCAGCCGGTAGGCGTGGTCGCCGAAGACCCGCTTGATCGCCCTGACCTCGGAGAGGTCGCCGAGCTCGGTCGAGGTGCCGTGGGCGTTGACGTAGCCGATCGCCTCGGCCGGCAGGCCCGCGTCCTCGAGGGCGGCCCGCATCACCTGCACCGCGCCGTCGCCCTCCGGGTGGGGCGCGGAGATGTGGTAAGCGTCGGCGCTCATCCCGTAGCCCACGACCTCGGCGTAGATCGGCGCGCCCCGGCGTTGAGCCCCTTCGAGCTCCTCGAGGATCACCAGCCCGGCGCCCTCCCCCATGATGAAGCCGTCCCGGTCTTTGTCCCACGGGCGGGAGGCGCGCTCGGGCTCGTCGTTGCGCTTCGAAAGCGCCCGCATAGCGGAGAAGCCGGCGATCGACAGCGCGCAGATGACCGCCTCGCTGCCGCCGGCGATCATGGCGTCGGCATAGCCGTGCTGGATCTTGCGGTAAGCGTCTCCCACGGCGTGGAGCCCGGTCGTGCAGGCGGTGCTGGGGGACTCGTTCGGTCCCCGGGCGCCGTACCGGATCGACACCTGCCCGGCCGCCATGTTGACGATCAGCCCGGGGATGAAGAAGGGCGAGACCCGGTCGGGCCCGCGCTCGAGGAGCACCTGGTGCATGGCCTCGATCAGCGGCAGGCCGCCGATCCCCGAGCCGATGATCACCCCGACCCGGTCGGCGTTGTCGCCCGTGATCTCGAGCCCCGCGTCCGCGACCGCGAAGTCCGCGGCGGCGATGGCGAAATGGATGAAGCTGTCGCTTTTCTTGACGTCCTTCTTCTCGACGTAGTCGAGCGGATCGAACCCCTGGACCTCGCCGGCGATCCGGCACTCGTAGGCGGAGGCGTCGAAACGGGTGATCGGCCCGATGCCCACTTGGGAGGCCATCAGGCCGGCCCAGGTGGCCTCGGTGCCCACGCCGAGGGGGGAGACCAACCCGACCCCGGTGACCACCACCCGGCGGCGCCCCTGTGCGCTGTCGCCCATGCGCAAGCCCCGAGCGCGCTCAGTTGCCGCCGGCGCCGTGCTTCTGGATGTAGTCGACGGCCTCCCTGACCCGGCTGATGTTCTCGGCCTCCTCGTCCGGGATCTCGATGGAAAACTCCTCTTCAAGGGCCATCACCAGCTCGACGATATCGAGGGAGTCGGCGCCCAGGTCGTCGGTGAAGCTGGCGTCCAGAGTTACCTCTTCCTCGTCGACGCCCAGCTGCTCGACGATGATGCTCTTGACCTTTTGCTCGATCTCGGACATGGGGATATTGCCTCCTTTGGGATCTCGATCTCGGCGAACCCCCCAGTTCTAGCACACACCGACTTGCGGGGAGTCCAAGGATTGTCTGGTGTTCAGCGCTCTGGCTCAGATGTACAAGCCGCCCGACACGTTGAGCGTGTGGCCCGTAATATACCCGGCCTCCTCGCTGGCGAGAAACAGCACCGCCCAGGCAACGTCCTCGACGGTGCCCAGGCGGCGCAGTGCGATCGAGGCCTGGAGCTCCTTGCGCGAGCTCTCCGGGAGGTTCTCGGTCATGGCGGTCTCGATGTAGCCGGGGGCGATCACGTTGACGGTGATGTTTCGGCTGCCGAGCTCGCGGGCAAGGGACTTCGAGAAACCCACCAGCCCGGCCTTCGAGGCGGCGTAGTTCGCCTGCCCGGCGTTGCCCATCAGCCCGACCACCGACGACACCGAGAGGATCCGGCCCCAGCGGCGGCGCATCATGCCACGGAGGAGCTCCTTGGTGACGGCAAAGGCTCCGGTCAGGTTGGTGCGGAGGACGCGCTCCCAGTCCTCGAGGCTCATCCGGGCGAGGAGGTTGTCGGCCGTGACGCCGGCGTTGTTCACCAGAACGTCGACCTCGCGCCAGTCCTCGGGGAGCGCCGCCAGCGCCGCCGGCACCTCCGCCGGAGCCGCCAGGTCGAGGGCCAGGACCCTGGCTTCGCCGCCCGCTGCCGCGATCTCCCCGGCCAGGCTCTCGAGCCGCTCCACGGTCCGGGCCGCGACCACCACCCGGGCGCCCTGGGCGGCGAAGCGTCGCGCCACGGCCTCCCCGATCCCGCGCGAGGCGCCGGTGACCAGAGCCGTTTTGCCATCCAGTCTGAACATCGTCGTCGTCTCCAACGTAGGGTGCGGTTTGCCGCACCGCACATCGTTCTCCGCCCCCGCCCTTCGGTGCGGCAAGCCGCACCCTACCCAGGTCTCGGCGCACCCTACCCCGGCCTCCGGCGCACCCTACCCCAGCTCAGCCAGCTCCTCCGGACCTTTGAGCTCGATCCGGGCCGCCTCAGGCCGGATGCGCTTGACCGCGTTGAGCAGGACCGAACCCGGACCGACCTCGACGAACGCGGTCACGCCGGCTTCGTCGGTCAGCCATTCGACCGATTCGACCCAGCGGACCGGCGAGTCGATCTGGCGCACCAGGGCGTCCCGGGCCGCTGGGCCGGTCGAGACCGGCCGGGCATCGACGTTGGTCACGACCGGCACCCCGGGGTCCCGGAACCGGGTCTGGCGAAGCGCCGGCTCGAGCGCCTCGCGCGCCGGGCGCATCAGCGGGCAGTGGAAGGGCGCCGACACCGGCAGCATGCGCGGCTTGCCGCCGCGTTCCCGGGCGATCTCGACCGCCCGCTCGACCGCCGAGCGGTGGCCGGCGATCACCACCTGCCCGGGAGCATTCAAGTTCGCCACCGAAAGCACGTCGCCACCCGCGGCGTCGACGACGAGCTCCCGGACCACGTCGTCGTCCAGGGCCAGGATCGCCGCCATCGCTCCCTCTCCGACCGGCACCGCCTGCTGCATGAGCTC
>DATKCC010000331.1:0-4525 GCA_035513375.1 Thermoanaerobaculia bacterium
CCCATTCGAGGGCGACGCCGTTTACCGGGAGGCCGTGGGTAGGGCGCCCAACCTCCACCTGGGGCGCGACGGCGCGATCGCACCCTGGCTGCTCCGCGCCCGCGCACTCGTCCAACACGGCAGCACGACCGCGGTCGAGGCAGCGCTCGCCCGGGTGCCGGCGCTGTCGGCGGCCTGGCTCCCTTCCTGGGCGCGGCTCGAGGCGGTCGAGGCGGCGAGCGTGCCGTGCGCCGACCTGGAATCCCTGCTCGCTCGCCTCGACCGGGCCCTCGCCGAGCCGCCTCCCGCGGGGCCGCCCGCCGCCGCGGTGCCGTTCATCGAGGAGTGGTTCTCGCGCGTCGACGGACGGGCCCACGAGCGGGTGGCGGGCGAGCTCCTGGCGGCCGCCGGCGAGGGCGCCGGGCCGAACCTTCGGACCTGCCGGCGGCTCCACTACCGGCGCCACGATGCTGCCCCCGGCTCGGCCCATCGCGCCGCCGGGGCCCTCCGGCGGGTCGCCGGTCTCCCCCGGGGGTTCTCGTTCCGGCGCTTCCGGGAGCTCGCGCCGCGCCCCGGCTGGGAGCGCTCGGCCAAGGCTTTCGACGCCGCGGCGGTCGGGCGCTGGACCGGCGCAGCCGCCGCCGCACGAGGGGAGGGCGCCGCCCCTCGGGTCCGCCTCGCGCGAGAGGCCGGCGCCTACCGGGTGCCCTTCGGCGCCGGCCGCTCGGTCGAGGTGACCCATGGTTGACGCTCGCGCGCCGGCGGCGCCGGGAGGGCGGCCGCGCGTCCTCTGCCTCATCCCCGCCCGCGGCGGCTCGAAGCGCTTGCCGGGCAAGAACCTGGCGCCGCTCGCCGGCAAGCCGCTCCTCGCCCACTCGATCGAGCAGGCGCTCGCGGCGCCCTCTGTCGAGCGGGTCGTGGTCTCGACCGACGACCCCGCGATCGCGCACGCCGCCCGGGAGAGCGGCGCCGAGGTGGTCGAGCGGCCGCCGGAGCTCGCGACCGACGAGGCTCCATCCGAGGCCGCGCTGATCCATGCCCTGGACACGCTCGAGGCGCGGGAGGGCTACGTCCCCGACCTGGTTCTCTTCCTCCAGGCGACCGCCCCGGTCCGCCGGCCGGGGGACCTCGAGGCGGCGCTCGCCACCCTCCTCGGGGAGGGCGCCGACTCGCTGCTCTCGGTCGTCGAGGGGCACCGTTTCCGCTGGCGCGAGGACGCGGGCGCCGGCGCCCGGCCGGTCGACTACGATCCCGGCGTGCGCCCCCGCTCTCAGGACCGGGAGCCGGAGCTGGTCGAGAACGGGTCGATCTACCTGGTGAAGACCGAGGTGCTCCGTCGTGAGCGCTGCCGGCTCGGTGGCAGGATCGCCCTCTACCGGATGAGCGAGGAGAGCGCCGTGGACGTCGACACCCCCTTCGACCTCGCCCTCGCCGAGGCCGCGCTCGCCTGGAGGGCGCGGTGAGCGCCGGGCGCGCGGGTGCCGGCGCCCCGGCCCTTTCCATCGGCGGCCGACCGGTGGGAGAGGGCCACCCCTGCTACCTCGTGGCGGAGGCCGGAATCAATCACAACGGCCGCCTCGACCTCGCCCTGCGCCTGGTCGACGCCGCCGCCGACGCCGGGGCGGACGCGGTCAAGTTCCAGCGCCGGACGCTGGCGAGCCTCTACCCGGCGGAGCTCCTCCGCGACCCCAACGGCGCCGAGTGGGCGTTCGGCTACCTGCTGCCGAACCTCCAGTCGAGCGAGCTCGCCGACGACGACTTCCGCCGGGTCCGCGAGCACTGCGACCGCCGCGGCATCCGCTTCCTGTGCACCGCCTGGGACGAGGAGAGCCTGCCGCTCCTCGAGGAGCTCGAGGTGGCGGCCTACAAAATCTCGTCCGCCGACCTGGTGAACCTGCCGCTGATCGAGGCTGCCGCCGCGACTGGAAAGCCCCTGATCCTCTCGACCGGCATGTCGACCGCGCACGAGATCGACGTCACCGTCGACTTCGTCCGCGGCCTCGGCGCGCCGTTCGCGCTCCTCCACTGCGTGAGCGCCTATCCGGCGCCGTTCGAAGCGCTCAACCTCCGCTACATGGACCGGCTCCGGGAGTACGGCGTGCCGGTCGGCTACAGCGGCCACGAGCGCGGCATCGTGGCACCGGTCGTGGCGGTCGCCCTGGGCGCCGCGATCGTCGAGAAGCACCTGACGATCGACCGGACGCTGCCGGGGCCGGACCACTCGGCGAGCCTCGAGCCCCACGGCTTCTCGCGCATGGTGCGCGACATCCGCAACGCCGAGGTGAGCCTCGGGGTGGCGGAGAAGCACCTGAGCCGGATCGAGCTGATCCACCGCCACACCCTGCGCAAGAGCCTGGTCGCGGCCGCGGACCTGCCGCCCGGGACCCGGATCGAACGCTCCCAAGTGCGGATCTCCGGGCCGGGCAAGGGGCTCTCGCCGCAGCGCCTGCCGGAGCTCCTCGGGGTCGCCCTCGAGCGCCCAGTCGGCGCCGGCGAGTGCTTCGGCGAGGGCGACCTCGACCCGTCGCCGCCCGAGGTGCTCGACACCGCGGCGCTGCGCCGGCCCTGGGGGCTCAAGGCCCGCTTCCACGACCTGCCGGAGATCCTCGCCCTCGACCCCGAGGTGGTCGAGCTCCACTTCAGCGCCAGCGACGTCGACCAGGACTTCCCGGCGCCCGCGGCGCCCTATCGCCAGCGCCTCTTCGTCCACGCCCCGGAGTTCGCCGGCAACCGGCTGCTCGATCTCGCCGCCGAGCGCGACGAGGACCGCGAGCGCGCGGTCGCCTGGATCCAGCGGACGATCGACCGGGCGGCGGCGCTCGCCCCCGCCTTCACCGGCCGGCCGGCGGTGGTCGTCCACGTCGGCGGCATGTCGCTCGACGCCCCGGTCACGGCGACGGCGCCGCTCTACGAGCGTGCCCTCGACAGCTTCCGGCGGCTCGACCCACGCGGCCTAGAGCTCCTGCCCGAGAACCTGCCGCCGCGGCCCTGGTACTTCGGCGGCCAGTGGTTCCAGAACCTGTTCATCCGGCCGGAGGAGATGGTCGAGTTCTGCCGCGAGCTCGACCTCCGGATGACCCTCGACGTCTCGCACGCCGCGCTCTACTGCGCCGTCGCCGGCCGCGACCTCGGCGAGTTCGTCCGCCTCTGCCTGCCGCACGCCGCCCACCTCCACCTGGCCGACGCCTCGGGGATCGACGGCGAGGGCCTGCAGATCGGCGAGGGGGTGATCGAGTGGCCGGAGCTCCTCGAGCTCCTCCGGGAGCAGCAGCTCTCCTGGGTGCCCGAGATCTGGAGCGGCCACCTCCACGGCGCCGCCGGCTTCCGCGCGGCGATCCAGCGCCTGAGCCTCCTGGGAGGACTTTGACCTCCGTGGCCGGCGCCGAGGTTCGAGTGCTGCTCGAGGTCCACGAAGGGCGGGTGGCGGGGGCGTTGCTCGAGAACCGGCTGCTCGACCACCTGGTCGCGGGCGGCGCGGAGGTGCTGGTGGTCACCCCGGGGGCGCGGGTGCCGGCCTTCGCCGACCGCTTCGCCCGGCCCGGGGTGTGGCTCACCCACCTGCCGGTCCACGACGGCCTGACCCGGCCGGAGAGCGTGCTCCGCCAGCTCGACGGCCGGCTGCGCCGGGGCGGCCGCGGCTTCGGCGCCCGGTCCGGCTCCCGGTTCGGCGCGCTGCGCGGGGCGATCTGGCGCGCCGACGAGGCGCTCGCCCGCCGCCGGGCCGGGGCCGAGCGCGCCCTGCTCGCCGCCTGGCGCCCGGACGTCGTGGTCGCGGCCCACGTCCGCCACCACTACGGCCGCCGGCTGGTGGCCGCCGCCCACGAGCGCGGGATCGCCACCGTCGGCAACCTCTTCTCCTGGGACAACGCCTACCGCGGCCTGTCGAGCCGGCCGCGGCGGCTGACCTGCTGGTCGGAGCGCAACCGCCGGGAGCTCGAGGAGCTCTGGGGCTATCCGCCCGAGCGGGTGACGGTGATCGGCGCGCCGTTCTTCGACGCCTACCTCGCCCCGGGCGCGGCCTGGAGCCGCGACGAGCTCTGCCGGCGCCTGGGGCTCGACCCGGTCCGGCCGATCCTGCTCTATGCCAGCCTCGGCCAGTTCCGGATGACGATCGACGAGACCAGCCCGTTCGAGGCCCTGCTCCGCGCCCTCGACGCCGGGGCGATCCCGGGCCGGCCGCAAGTCGTCCTGCGCCTCCACCCGACCTCGCGCTCCGCCTACTTCTCGCGCTTCACCGCCCGGCCGGACGTCGTCCTCTCCCGCTACGAGGGGTATCATCCGGGCCTCGGCTGGTATCCGAGCCGCGAGGAGATGACCCTCGCCGGCAACCTCTTCCGACACGCCGACGCCGCCGTCAGCCCGGGCTCGACGGTGACCCTGGAAGCCGCCATCTTCGACACCCCGACGGTCGTCCCCGTGTTCAACGAGTACATGCCCGAGGAGTACGAGCGCTTCTTCTCCTCGCTCTGGCTGGAGCAGCACCTGCGCCCCCTGGTCGAGCAGCGGCTGCTGGTCGTCGCCCGCGACGCCCGGGCGATGGTCGAGG
>DATKCC010000332.1:0-2846 GCA_035513375.1 Thermoanaerobaculia bacterium
GAGACCCGGGTCGTCACCCTGCGCTGGCTGGGCAACCGGCTGCTGGTCGAAGCCGAGAACCTCGGCTACCGGGCGCTCTCCGAGGACCCCTTGGAGGTCCGGGCGGTCGAGGAGTCGTTCGCCGACTCGGTGCTCTGGGCCGGCGAGCTCGCCGCGGTCGAGGGCGCGCCGCCGGCGCGGGCGCTGGTCGACTTCACCTCGTTCATCGTCCGCGACGCCCACGACGTCGCGGGGACGCTCCGCCGGAGCGAAGAGGGGAGCTACTCCCTCGACCGGGAGCGGAGCGTGATAGACCTCGACGCCTGCCTGGCTTTCCCGGACAACCTCGAGCTCGAGGCCCTGCTGACCTTCGCGACCGCCGGCGACCCGGGCCGTGAGGTAGCGGAGGCGGCCGCCGTCCCGGACGCCTTCTCGATCGTCCAGCACCACTCGCTCCTCCGCCTTCCCGAGCCGGGCTACGAGCCGCGCGCCTTCGACCCCCGGTCGGGCTCGTTCGCCATCGGGTTCGCCGATTACGCGGCGCCGCTCGATGCCCCCCTCCGGCGCCGCTGGATCGTCCGCCACCGGCTGGCGAAGCGGGACCCGGCGGCCGCGCGCTCGGCGGCGGTTGAGCCGCTCGTCTACTACGTCGATCCGGGGGCGCCCGAGCCGGTCCGGAGCGCCCTGGTCGAAGGGGCGTCCTGGTGGGCCGCGGCGTTCGACGCGGCGGGGTACGAGGACGCCTTTCGGGTGGAGGTCCTGCCGGCCGGCGCCCATCCGCTCGACGTCCGCTACAACGTCATCCAGTGGGTCCACCGCTCGACCCGCGGCTGGTCCTACGGCGGTGGAGTCGTCGATCCCCGGACCGGCGAGATCATCAAGGGGCACGTGACCCTGGGATCGCTCCGCATCCGCCAGGACCGACTGATCTTCGAGGGTCTAGCCGGCACCGCGGCGACCGGCACCGGCCGGGCGGACGACCCGGTCGAGCTCGGGCTCGCCCGCATCCGCCAGCTCGCGGCCCACGAGGTGGGACACACCCTGGGTCTCGCTCACAACTTTGCCGCCTCGACCTACGGCCCCCCCTACGGCCGAGGCTCGGTGATGGACTACCCGGCGCCGCTGGTCGGGTTGGGACCGGACGGCCGGCTCGACCTCTCGGCCGCCTACGCCACCGGCGCCGGCGCCTGGGACGTACAGGCGATCCGTTACGCCTACTCCGAGGTGGCGCCCGGTGCCGACGAGGCGGCGGCGCTCGCCGCGATCCTGCGCGAGAACCAGGAGCGGGGGCTGCTGTTCCTGACCGACCAGGACGCCCGGCCTCCCGGGGCCGCCCATCCCCTCGCCAACCTCTGGGACAACGACGGCGACCCGGTCGGCGGGCTCGAGCGGGCGATCGCCGTGCGGCAGGCGGCGCTCGCCGCCTTCGGCACGGGCAACGTCCGCCCGGGCGAACCGCTGGCCCTCCTCGAGGAGGTGCTGGTGCCGGTCTACCTCCACCACCGCTATCAGCTCGAGGCGGCGGTCAAGGCGGTGGGGGGGCTCTACTACGAGTACGCGCTCCGGGGCGACCCGGCGGCCTCTCCGGAAGCGGGCTCCGGCCCGCGGGCGGAGCCGGTCCCGGCCGCCTACCAGCGGCGCGCCCTGGAGGTCGTGCTCTCGACGCTGGAGCCGGAGTTCCTGGACCTGCCGGAGCCGGTGCTCCGCCTGCTCCTGCCCCGCGCTTACGGCTACCCCGCGCACCGGGAGCTCTTCGCCTCGCGGACGAGCCCCGCCTTCGACGCCCTGGGGGCGGCGGCGACCGCCGCCGGAATGGCCGCCTCGGGCCTGCTCCAGCCTGAGCGGGCGGCGCGCCTGGTCGACCTCCACCGCCGGGACCCAGCGCTGCCGTCCCTCGAGGAGGTCCTGGACCGGGTGGTGGCGGCGGCATTCGCGGGCGAGCCGCCGGCTGAGCTCCGGCAGGCCGAGGTTCGCCGAGCGGCCCAAGGGGCGGTGGTGGGCTCGCTCCTCGACCTGGCCCGGAGCCGCGGGCCGAACGGCGCCTCGCCGGCGGTCCGGGCGCGGACCGAAGGGGCGCTGGCGGCGCTCGGCGCCCGCCTGCGGGAGTCGGCGGGAGACGGCGCCGAGGCGGCCCATCGGAGGTATCTGGCCGGCGAGATCGCCCGGTATCTCGAGCGACGGCTGGAGGGCGAGAGCCCCCTGCCCGGGCCCGCCGAGCCACCCCCGGGCGCCCCGATAGGCATGGACTGGCTGGGGAGCGGCTGCGAATGGAACGGAGAGTGATGATCAGGCGAGCCGCCTGCGGTGCGTCAGGGCCGCACCCTACGCTTCGGAGCAGGGTAGGGCGCGGCTCGGCGCACCGATCCGCAGAGCCCTCGAGGCAGCCGCGTAGGGTGCGCCTTGGCGCACCGATCGGCAGAGTCCTCATGGCTGGGTAGAGGAGTGCCCCGATGAGCGAAGGTCTCGGGCATGGCGTGACCCCTCGCGAGGCCGAGGCGGCCGAGCGGGGCTTCGCGCCCCATGTGCCGGCCTCCAGCGCCCTGCCGGAGTTCACCTGGCGGGCGGTTCTCACCGGCATCGCCCTCGGCATCCTGTTCGGCGCCGCCAACGCCTATCTGGGCCTGCGGGTGGGGCTCACCATCTCGACCTCGATCCCGGTCGCGGTGCTGACGGTCGCCGCCTTCCGCGCGCTCCCCCGGCAGCGACCGGAGAGCGGCATCCTCGAGGCCAACATGTCGCAGACCGTCGGTTCGGCTTCGAGCTCGGTGGCGAGCGGCGTGATCTTCACCCTGCCGGCGCTCTTCCTCTGGGGGCTCGACCCGACCCTGCTCGAGATGACCCTGCTCGCCATGGTCGGCGGCATCATG
>DATKCC010000333.1:0-3543 GCA_035513375.1 Thermoanaerobaculia bacterium
TGGTGCCGTAGCCCTTGTGGCGGGCGAAGCCGTACTCGGGGTGGCGGCGGGCGAGGCCGACCATCAGGCGGTCGCGGTGGGTCTTGGCGACGATCGAGGCCGCGGCGATCGAGAAGTCGATGCCGTCGCCTTTGTCGAACCGGTTCTGAGGGATCGCGAGCTCGGGCAGCTCCCGGGCGTCGACCAGCAGGTGCTGCGGGGGCTCGGGCAGGGCCTCGACCGCCCGGCGCATGGCGAGGCAGCCGGCGTGGAAGACGTTGAGCCGGTCGATCTCCGCCACCTCTGCGACGCCGATGCCGATCGCCGCGCCGGAGGACCGGATCTCCGCGGCGAGCGCCTCCCGGCGCTCGGGGTCCAGCCGCTTCGAATCGTCGACGCCGGCGATCTCGACGCCGGGCGGGAAAACTACCGCCGCCGCCACCACCGGGCCGGCGAGGGGGCCGATCCCGACCTCGTCGACGCCGGCGATGCGGGAGAGCCCCGAGCGCCAGAGGACGCGCTCGAAGTTGAGCATCGAGTCCAGGCGCAGGCGCTCCGCGCGCTCGCGCTCCTGGCGCCGGCGGAGCAGGTCGTGGAGCTGCCGGGCGGCCCGGCGCCGATCGCGGCGCAGGCGGTTGAGAAACTGGCCGGAGGCCGCTTCGCCGTCCTGCACGAAGCGGCGGCGGAGCTCCTCGATCGACAGTCGCGACGGGTCGGTGGGCATGGTCGGCGGGGCGATGCTAGCAGCCGCCGAAACCGAAGCGCGACGAGCGGTATCGATCCTGCACTCACTCCTGCGGACATGGCGGCATCGCTCAGGACAGCGGCGCGCCTGCGCTCGGCCTTGGGGCTCGCCGTCCTCGCCGCGGCCCTGCTGCCGTCCCCGGGAGCGGACGGTCAGGTGGCGGCCGCGCGCTCGCGCTGGTGGAGCGAGCTCGACGAGACCCGCCTGCTGCTCGACGACGGGCGGTGGAGGAAGGCGGTACGCGAGCTGGTGCGGCTGCGCCAGGAGGTCCTCCGGACGAGCTGGCGCGAGCCGGACCTGGGCGAGGTCCTGGCCGAGCTCGCCTTCCAGGCCGCCGTCGCCCACGCCGAGCTCAGGGACGACGAAGCCGCCCTCTGGGAATGGCACGTGGCGCTCAACCACGAGCGGGCGCGCGGTGCGCTGGAGCTCGCCGGCCGCGACCTGTCCCGCTACGGCCGCGCCGCCGAGCTCCTCGGAGCCCAGCCGCTCCGCGCTCTGGGCGAGGCGCCGCCGGGGCAGCAGCCGGTAACGCCCCGGCCGGATCGCGACTACGAGCCACCCGCAGCCCGGGAGGACTTCGAGGTCGAGCCCCTGGTCAACAGCGCCGCCGTCCAGGAGCGGCCGGGTCCGGTCATCCTGGAAGTGCTGATCGACTCCGTGGGTCGGTTCCGTCATCCGGTCCTGGTGAGCTCGTGGAGCCACCCGGTGACCGTTCAGTGGGCGCTCGACAACCTCCGCCGCTCCCCCCCCTACCGGCCCGCCCGGATGGAGGGGCAACCGGTCGCGGTTCTCGAGCGCGTGGAATTCCATCTGGGCGACCCCATGCGGGGCCGGTCGCGGCGGGATCGACCCCGCCCCCGCGGCCACCCACGCGTCGAAGCGCGCAGGAGCGCCGTGGGCGGATAAGATCCCTCGCCACGAGATCCAGCCCCTCGGCTTTGCTCCGAACCGCTACGGAGGACCGCCATGCGCTCCCGCCTCACCCTCGCCATTGCAATCGCCCTGCACTCGGGTTTGGCTCTCACCGTGCCGCTTCCGGCCCACGAGCATCCCGTCGACCCGGAGCTGACCGTGCCGCCGGGGCTCCTGGTGCCCTACTTCTACGAGTACGACCCGCCCTCGACCCTGGTCGTCCCCGCGCACCCGACCCCGCGGGCGAAGTACCCGTTCGTCGACGTCCACAATCATCAGGGGCGGATGGCCGACTACGGCGCGGCGGAGTGGGAGGTGCTCCTGGCCGCGATGGACGGGATGAACATGGCGGTGATGGTGAACCTCTCGGGCCGCGGGTTCCGCCGGGTGGAGCAGCCGGACGGCACGACCCGCTTCGGCATGGGCGACACCGAGTCGGTGGGGCGGGCGGTCGCGGGCGCCGCGGCGGCGGCACCGGGCCGCTTCGTGGTCTTCACCAACGTCGACTTCGACGGCATCGGCGAGCCCGGCTGGAGCGCGCGCGCGGTGGCCGCGCTCGAGGCCGACGTCGCGGCCGGCGCGCGGGGCCTGAAGATCTACAAGGGCCTGGGGATGGGCACGACCGACAGCGCCGGTGCCCGGGTGCCGGTCGACGACCCGCGCCTCGACCCGATCTGGGCGAGGTGCGGCGAGCTCGGCGTCCCGGTGCTCATCCACTCGGCCGACCCGGCGCCGTTCTGGGAGCCGCGGACGAAGGACAACGAGCGCCTGCTCGAGCTCATGGAGCGCGCCGGGCGCTATCGCGATCCGGCGGAGCACCCGCCCTTCGAGCGGATCCTCGCCGAGCAGCACGAGGTCTTCCGCAAGCACCCCGCGACGACCTTCATCGACGCCCATCTCGGCTGGCTGGGCCACGACCTCGGCCGTCTCGGCCAACTCCTCGACGAGCTGCCCAACGTCCACACCGAGATCGGCGCGGTGCTGGCCGAGCTCGGCCGCCAGCCGCGGGCGGCACGGGAGTTCCTGATCCGCTACCAGGACCGCGTGCTCTTCGGCAAGGACTCCTGGAACCCCGAGGAGTACCCGGTCTACTTCCGGGTGCTCGAGACCGCCGACGAGTACTTCGACTACTACCGGCGGCGCCACGCCTTCTGGAAGATCTACGGCCTCGACCTGCCCGACGAGGTGCTGCGCAGGGTGTACTACGCCAACGCCCTGCGGATCCTCCCGGGCCTCGACCCGGCACTCTTCCCGCAAGCGCCGCCGCCGCGAGAGGAGTAGAGGAGCTCCGACGATGCGATTCAGCTGCCGCAGTAGCGTTTGTTATCCCGTGCCCGCGGCCCGAGGCGCTTCGGGCCTCGCCGTCTGCGGCTTGACGCTCGCCCTCGTCGGGGCGGCGCTCGGTCTCCCCGGAGCCCTCGCCGGCCAGCCCCCGGCCGCGCCGGAGGACCCGATCGCTGCATACGTTCGCTCCCACTACACCAAGCGTGAGGTACGGATCCCGATGCGCGACGGCGAGCGGCTGTTCACCGCCGTCTACACGCCGAACGACGCCGGGGCGGCTCCCGGGGAGGGGAAGCGCTATCCGATCCTCATCAACCGGACGCCCTACGGCGTCGCGCCCTATGGCGCCGCCGAGTACCCTCAGAAGCTCGGGCCGGCGGCGCCCTACGCCGAGGAGGGGTTCATCTTCGTGTCGCAGGATGTCCGGGGGCGGTTCATGAGCGAGGGCGAGTTCGTCGACATGCGGCCGGCGGCCGATCCGCCGCCGGGCGGCACCAACGAGGCAACCGACACCTACGACACGATCGAGTGGCTGCTCGCGAAGGTCCCCGGCCACAACGGCAAGGTCGGCCTGTGGGGGATCTCCTACCCCGGGTTCTACGCTTCGGCCGGCGCGATCGACT
>DATKCC010000334.1:0-2194 GCA_035513375.1 Thermoanaerobaculia bacterium
GGCGTCGGGAAGAGCACCTGGAACTCCTCGATCCGGGTCTCGTACCCCCAGGAGCGGAAGAGCTCGGCCATGTACTCGGCGTTCGCCTTCCCCCAGGGCGAACCCACGTGGTGCGGCCGCGCCGCCAGCCGCTCCATCCAGGAGCGCAGGTTGGCGGTCGAGACCATCGAGTCGAGCGAAGCCTCGAGCTCCCGCTGGCCCGCCGCCGACTCGGCGGTGAACCCCAGCAACGGCTCCGCCTCCTTCTCGGCGCCCCCGGCCAGCGAGCAGGGGACGAAGAGCAACAGCGGCAGAACGAGGATGGAGACTGAGCGTCGAGGCATGACAGACCTCCGGAAGATCGGTGGTTCGAGGGGAGTGCGCGTCGAGCCCGATTGTACGCCGGTTCGGCCGCCACCTCTGGTGATTCAAGCCAAAGGAGCGAGGGCGATCGGCCGGGGGCGTCACGGGCCGCACGTGCCACGGCCGCTTCGGGGTGCACTCCGGCAAAGTGCGGAGCGTGCCGAAGCACGAGCCTACCGCCCGCAGTCCGAGAAGCTCGTGCTGGTCCCCGGCCGAGCGCCCCTGGCCCCTACCCGAAACGGCCCGTGATGTACGCCTCGGTCTGCTTCCTGGCCGGATTGATGAACAGCTTCTCGGTCTCGGCGTACTCGATCAGCTCGCCCAGGTAGAGGAAGGCCGTGTAGTCCGAGACTCGCGAGGCCTGCTGCATATTGTGGGTCACGATCACCTGCGTGTAGCGGGTCTTCAGGTCCTGCATCAGCTCCTCGATCCTGGCGGTCGCGATCGGGTCGAGGGCCGAGCAGGGCTCGTCGAGGAGGATCACCTCGGGCTCGACCGCGATCGCCCGAGCGATGCAAAGGCGCTGCTGCTGGCCGCCGGAGAGGTCGAGGGCCGACTCGTCCAGGCGGTCCTTGACCTCGTCCCAGAGCGCCGAAGCCTGGAGCGAGCCCTCGACGATCTCGTCGAGCTCACGCTTGCGCTTCACCCCTTGGATCCGCGGCCCGTAGGCCACGTTCTCGTAGATCGACTTCGGGAACGGGTTCGATTTCTGGAACACCATGCCGATGCGCTTGCGCAGCAGGTTGACGTCGGCCCGCGGGTCGTAGACCGACTCGCCCTCGAAGCGCAGGTCGCCTTCGACCCGGACGCCGTCGATCAGGTCGTTGAGCCGATTGATGCAGCGCAGAAGGGTCGACTTGCCGCACCCCGACGGCCCGATGAAGGCGGTGATCTGCTTCTCGGGGATCCGGATCGAGATGTCGTTGAGGGCCTGCTTCTCGCCGTACCAGAGCGAGAGCCGGTCGATCTCGAGGATCGGGTCCTCGATCCCCGGGTCGAGCGCGGGATCGGCGGCGCCCGATCGGGGAGGGGGGAGCGCCTCGGGCGTCGTCTCGCGGGCGGCTTCGGTCTCGACCATGGGGCTCCTCGGGGGCGACTCTACACGGCGGCGCCGGCGTACTTGCGGCGCAGATGGTTGCGCAGGGCGATCGCCAGCAGGTTCATCAGCACGACCAGCGTGATCAGCAGGAGCGCGGTGGCGAAGACCAGCGGCTTGGTCGCCTCGACGTTCGGGCTCTGGAAGCCGACGTCGTAGATGTGAAAGCCGAGGTGCATGAACTTGCGCTCGGGGTGGAGGAAGGGGAAGTGCTCATCGATCGGGAGCGCCGGCGCGAGCTTGACCATGCCGACGATCATCAGCGGCGCCACCTCGCCCGCGGCCCGGGCCATCGCCAGGATCATGCCGGTGAGAATCCCTGGCGCCGCCGCCGGCACCACCACCCGCCAGAGGGTTTCGAACTTGGTCGCCCCGAGCGCGAGGGAGCCCTCGCGAACGATTCGTGGCACCGCCGCGAGCCCCTCCTCGGCGGCGACGATCACCACCGGCACGGTCAGCAGAGCGAGGGTCAGGGAGGCCCACAGGATGCCGCCGGTGCCGTAGGTCGGCGCCGGCAGTGCCTCGGGGTAGAACAGCCGGTCGATCGTGCCGCCGACGACGTAGACGAAGAAACCCAGGCCGAAGACGCCGAAGACGATCGACGGCACCCCGGCGAGGTTGTTGACCGCGATCCGCACGGTCTGGACGAGCGGCCCCTGCCGGGCGTACTCCCGCAGGTAGAGGGCCGCCAGCACCCCGAGCGGCGCCACCGCGAAGCTCATCAGGAAGACCATCATCACGGTGCCGAAGATCGCC
>DATKCC010000335.1:0-5069 GCA_035513375.1 Thermoanaerobaculia bacterium
AGGACCGGCCGGGCGTCGGCGGCCTGGGGCAGGAGCACCCGGGCGCCGCCGGCCACGCGGGGGCCGAGCACCGCGGCCACCCCCTCGGCCCGGGCGTCGTCGGGCTCGAGGTCGGGCTCGATCCCCAGGCTCCGCAGCGCCTCGCTGGTGGCCTCGCCGACGCTCGCGACCCGGAGCCCGGATGGAAGGGAGCCGACTCGGACTGCAGACCGCTGGAAGGCCGCCCCGGCGCCGGCCACCTCCGGGGCTCGCGGTCCGCCCAGCACCCGCTCGACCGCGTTGGCCGAGGTGAAGACGACCCAGTCGTAGTCGGCCAGAGAGGCGAGGGCCGAAGCCAGCGGGGCCCGGTCGGCCGGCGGGGTGAGCTCGAGGAGCGGCAGCAGCTCCACCTCGGCCCCAGCCAGGCGGAAGGCGCGGGCCGTGCCCTCAGCCTGGTGAACGGCGCGGGTGACCACCACCCGTAGCCCGGCGAGCGGGAGGACGGCGCCGGCGGCGCTCATCAGGTCTTCATCAGGGCTGTGATCCGGTCAGCGGGCTGCCGATCCGCTCCAGGATCTCGGCGGCGCCGGCCTCCCGCATCGCGCCGACGCAAGCCGCGGCCGCCTCCTCGGGCGAGCCGGCGGAGACCTCGGCGCGGGCGATCCGGCGGCCGTCGGGCGTCGCGAGCAGGCCGGTCAGGGTGAGGCTCAGGCCGGCCCCGCCCGCGCCCTCCCCAGCGACGGGCCGCGCCCAGGCGGCGAGCGGCAGGGCGCAGTTGCCGCCGAAGGCCGCCACCACCCGGCGCTCGGCGTCGGCGGCGACCGCGGTCGGCGGGTGGTTGAGAACGAGGACGAGCTCCTCGGCCTCGCTCCCGGAGCGGACCTCGACGGCGAGGGTGCCCTGCCCGGGGGCGGGCACAAAGCGCTCCGGGTCGAGGGAGTGGACCGGAAGGTCGTCCCGTCCCAGCAGGCCCAGGCGGGCGAGCCCGGCCGCCGCCAGGACGACCCCGCCGGCGGCGCTCTCCCGCCAGCGGCGGAGGCGGGTCTGGACGTTCCCGCGCACGCCCTCGACCCGGAGCGCCGGGTTCGCGGCCAGCACCTGGGCCTGGCGGCGGAGGGCGCCGGTCAGGACCACCGAGCCCGGCGGCAAGCCCTCGAGGACCGCGGCCGCCTCGCTCACCAGGACGTCCCGCGGGTCGGCGCGCTCGGGGTAGGCGGCGACCACCAGCTCCTCCGGCAGGCCGACCGGCAGGTCCTTCAAGCTGTGGACCGCGAGATCGAGGGAGCCGTCGAGGAGCCCGCTCTCGAGCTCCTCAGTGAAGAGGCCCTTACCGCCCAGGGGAGCGAGCAGCCCGGCGGTGCGGTCGCCGCGGGTCTCGAAGGTCACCAGCTCGACCCGGAGCCCGGGGTGGAGAGCCTCGAGGGTGCGGGCGACCGCCGTCGACTGGGCGAGGGCGAGGGCGCTCTTGCGGGTGCCCAGACGGAGCTTCAGGGTCATCCCCAGTCCCTCACGTCTCCTCCTCACCGTCGAGCTGGAACAGCTCCCGCACCAGGTCGAGGTGGGGGAGGATCTCCTCGCCGTTGCCGTTGCGCAGCCGCTTGCTCGGGTGGTGGAGGATCTTGCGCACCAGCGATCGGGTCAGGCGGTCGATCTGCTCGTGGGTCTCGGCGGGGAAGCGGTCGAGGGCGGCCGCCACCTCCTGCCGGCGCACCCGCTCGGCCTGCTTCTGGAGTCGGGCGATCAGCGGCTCGGCCTCCATCCCCCGGTACCAGGCGAGCAGGTGGCCGAGCTCCTCCTCCACAATCTCCTCGACCCGCGGGATCTCCTCGCGGCGCAGCTTGAGGTTGCGCTGGATGAGCGTCTCGAGCGAGTCGACGTGGTGGAGGAAGACGTTGCCGAGGCGCGCGGCGGCGGGGTCGACGTTGCGCGGTACGCCCAGGTCCACGATCAGCAGCGGGCGTCCCGGCCGCCTCGCCATGGCAGCCTGGAGATGCCCTCTGGTCAGGACCGGCTCACCAGCGCCGGTCGCGACCACCACGACGTCCGCGGCGGCGACCGCGAGAGCCCGGTCGTCGAACGGGTGGCTCTGGGCGCCGGGGAACTCGCGCAGGAACTCCTCGACCCGGAGCTGGGTGCGGTTGGTGACGGTCAGCCGGCCGGCACCTTTCTCGAGCAGATTCCGGGCCACCATGCGGCCGGCCTGGCCCGCGCCCACGACCAGGATCGGAGCCTCCTCGATCCGGGTGAAGATCGCCTTGGTCAGCTCCACAGTGGCGTAGCCCAGGGAGACGGCGCCGCTCGAGATGGCGGTCTCCGCGCGGGCGCGGCTGCCGGCCTTCAAGGCCGCCCGGAAGAGCCGGCGCACCAGGGTGCCGCTCGTCCCCACGGCGTCGGCGAGCGCCGCGGCCTGTTTGACCTGCCCCAGGATCTCCGGCTCGCCCAGCACCATCGACTCGAGGCCCCCGGCCACCGCCATCAGGTGGTGGGCGGCGTCGCGGCCGCGTCTGACGTAGAGGCGGCCCTGGCCGGTGAGCTCGGGCGCCCGGCTGGCGAAGGCCAGCTCGACCACCGCGTGGTAGGCCGCTTCGTCGTCGCGGGGCTCGACGTAGGCCTCGGTCCGGTTGCAGGTCGAGACCAGGGCGGCCTCGGCCACCTCGGGCCGGGCGAGGAGGTGGACCAGAAGCTCCTCCGCGGCGTCGCCGGAGTAGGACACCCGTTCCCGCAGCTCGAGCGGCGAGCACCGGTGGTCGGTGCCGACCAGGAGCAACGGCAGGTCCGGTCGGCTGTCTCGCTGGTCACCCATCTTCAGGAACCGGGGGCCCCGGGGAAGCCGTGGAAGTCGCCGACGACGAAGTTGACGACCACCAGCGAGATCAGGATCGCGCACAGCCCGGCGAGGCTCACGACCGCGGTCTGGCGGCCCTGCCACCGCTGGGCACGGCGGAGCACCAGCGCCAGGCTGTAGAGCCCCCAGGTGGCGAGGGTCAGGAGGATGATCGGGTCGGCCGCCCAGCGGGGGCCGTAGAGGCGGTAGGCCCAGGCGGCGCCGATCCCGGCCGCGCCGGTCAGGGCGATCCAGCCGACGTGGAGGGCGCCGGCCATCATCCGCTCGAGGACCTCGAGCGGCGGGAGCTTGCCGTAGAAGATGGAGAAGGCACCGCTCTTGAGCTCCCGGTAGAGCTCGAGGAAGAGGAAGCCGTAGGCCGCGGCCATGACGAAGGCGGCGTAGGCCATGAGCGCGAGGAAGGCGTGGGCGGCGAACACCGCGCTCTTGAGGACCTCGCTCTCGTGAGCGGCTTCGGGACGCCGGAGCACCGAGGCCAGGAGCTGGACGAAGAAGATCACCGACACGATCCAGAAGCCGGTCGAGCGCTCGCGGCCGAGCCACTCGACCAGGGCGTAGGTGATGCCGACGGCGAGGGCGACGACCGAGAGGCCCTCGGCGATAGACGCCGCCGGGAAGTGGCGGAGGTGGGCGGTCAGCGCCCCGAGGTAGGCGAGATGAAGGGTGAGGACCGCGAGGAGCAGGCCCGGGGCGAGCCGCTCGGTCCGGCGGTCGGCGGCGAAGAAGACGCGGCCGTAGGCGATCGCGACCACAAGATAGGCCAGGGGCAGGAGCACGATGGCGGCGCTGAGGAAGATCTCGCTCGGGCTCACGGGGAAAATCCTAGCACCGTGAGGCACTTACGCGCCGTCCGCGCGGGTGGGGGCGGCCCGGCCGGTGGTGGGGGCCGGGGCGGGGGGCGTTGGTGTCCGGAGGTCTGCTACTCTCGGCCGGTTTGGGCGTCGCCGAGGAGGCGGGCGCGCGCACTGTCCCTGTGGGGTTCCGGAATGGCCAACGCGATCATCGTCGGGATGCAGTGGGGGGACGAGGGCAAGGGGAAGATCGTCGATCTGATCTGCCCGGCCTTCGACGGCGTGGTGCGCTTCCAGGGCGGGCACAACGCCGGGCACACGGTGCGCTTCGCCGACCGCCATTTCTCGCTCCACCTGATCCCCTCCGGCATCCTCCATCCCGAGATGCAGTGCGTGCTCGGCAACGGCATGGTGGTCGCGCCACCGGCCTTCTTCGCCGAGCTCGAACGGCTGGAGGGCGCCGGGGTGCGGCCTGGCGGGAGGTTGTTCGTGTCGGACCGCGCCCACGCCCTCTTGCCGTGGCACGTCGAGCTCGACCAGGCTCGGGAGGCGGCGCTCGGAGCGCAGGCGATCGGTACCACCGCGCGCGGGATCGGGCCGGCCTACGAGGCCAAGGCGTCGCGCCACGGCCTGCGCCTCGGGGGCCTGGGTTCCGACCGGCTCGAGCAGGTCCTCGCGGTCGAGCACGCCAAGGTCGGTGCCGAGGTCTCGGCCCTCGGAGCGCCCGCGCCGACCCCGGTCGCCGAGGTCGTGCGCCTGTGCCGCGAGTGGGCCGAGCGGCTCGACCCCCTGCTCGCCGACACCGAGGCCCTGCTGGCCGGTTGGGTGGAGGAGGGCCGGAGCGTGCTCTTCGAGGGCGCCCAGGGCGCGCTGCTCGATCTCGACCACGGCACCTACCCTTACGTCACCAGCTCGAGCTCGACGGCCGGGGGCGCCTGCACCGGGAGCGGCGTGCCGCCGACCGCGATCGACGGCACTCTCGGCGTGCTCAAGGCCTACACGACACGGGTCGGGGGCGGTCCGTTCCCCACCGAGCTCGTGGACGAGACCGGCGAGTTCCTCCGCCGGCGGGGCAACGAGTTCGGCACCACCACCGGCCGGCCCAGGCGCTGCGGCTGGCTCGATACCGTGGTCGCCCGCTACGCCCGGCGGCTCAACGGCACCGGCGCCCTCGCCCTGACCAAGCTCGACGTGCTCGACGAGCTGGACGAGCTTCGGGTCTGCACCGCCTACGACATCGACGGCCGCGAGACCCGCGACTTTCCGGCCGACCTCGCTCGCCTGGAGCGCGCTCGCCCGGTCTATCGGACGGTCCCCGGCTGGCGCCGCGACACCGCCGGGACCTTGGAGCTCGAGGCGCTGCCGGAGGCCGCGCGGGCCTACGTCCACCTGATCGAGGAGGAGGTCGGTGCCCGCGTCGACCTGATCTCGACCGGCCCCCGGCGCGAGGAGAC
>DATKCC010000336.1:0-9334 GCA_035513375.1 Thermoanaerobaculia bacterium
CTCCCTCGATCCCTCTCCCACCCTCAAGGTGGGAGAGGGACGCCCGCACCCGGCCCTCTTGCTTCGGAAGGCCCCGCTCTCGGAGTATTGAGGCTCGGGTGGGGGATAATCCCCGGCGGATGAACGACTTTCGGGCCGCACCCGGAGCCGTGGCCGGCGCCGCCCGGCCGCCGCTGGTGCTGGCGCCCTCGCGGGGATGGGTGCCGCTCCGGCTGCGCGAGCTCTGGGAGTACCGGGGCATCGTCTGGTTCCTGGTCTGGCGGGACTGGAAGGTCCGGTACAAGCAGACCGCTCTCGGCGCCGGGTGGGCGGTGATCCAACCGTTCACCACCATGGTGGTCTTCAGCGTGGTCTTCGGGCGGCTGGCCGGGATCCCGTCGGACGGCGTCCCCTATCCGGTCTTCGCCTACGCCGCGCTCGTCCCCTGGGCGCTCTTCGCCGACGGCTTCTCGCAGGCGGCGACCAGCCTGGTCGCGAACGGCAACCTGGTGCGAAAGGTCTACTTTCCGCGCCTCGTGCTGCCGCTCGCCGGCGTCCTTACCAGCCTGATCGACTTCGCCCCGGCCTTCGCGGTGCTCCTGGCGATGATGCTCTTCTATGGCATCGCCCCCACCACCGGCGCCGTCTGGCTGCCGGCGCTCCTGCTGCTGGCGCTGGTCTCGGCCCTGGGCGTCGGCCTCTGGCTGGCGGCGATCGCGGTGCGCTTCCGCGACGTCCGTCACGCGGTGCCGTTCCTGCGGCAGCTCTGGCTCTTCGCTACCCCGATCGCCTACCCGGCGAGCCTGCTCGACGAGCCCTGGCGCACCATCTACGGCTTGAACCCCATGGCCGGCGTGGTCGAGGGCTTCCGCCGGACCCTTCTCGGCACGGAGACGGCAGCCGGGCCAATGGTGCTGGTCTCGGGCGGCGTCGCGGTCGTCCTGTTGGTCTCCGGTGCGTACTTCTTCCGCCGCACGGAGCGGCAGATGGCCGATCTGTTGTGAACACCCCCCTTCCCCTCGATCCCCTTCCCACCGGGCACCGCAGAGCGAAGCTCTGTGGTCTGGTGGGAAGGGGACGCCACCACCCGGCCCCTTTGCCGCCGAAGCCGCGTTCTCGGCGGGGATCTCTGAGGTCCGAGAGGCTCTAGCCATGGAACCGGCCGGTAAGCCACCTGCGTTGCAACCCGTCATCCGCGCCGAGGGGCTGGGGAAGCGGTACCGGCTGGGTGAGCAGCCGATGCTCTTCGGCAGCCTGCGGGACTTCGTCGCCGAGCGGTTGCGCAGCGGCGGCCCCGAAGACGACCAGGAGAGCGGACCGCGCGGCGACGTCTGGGCCCTGCGCGACCTCGACCTCGAGGTCGGCGAGGGCGAGGTGCTGGGCGTCATCGGCCGCAACGGCAGCGGCAAGACGACCCTGTTGAAGGTGCTGTCGCGGATCACCGAGCCGACTGCGGGGCGGGTCGAGCTCCGCGGCCGGGTGGGGTCGCTGCTCGAGGTGGGGACCGGCTTCCACCCCGATCTGACCGGCCGGGAGAACGTCTACTTGAACGGCGCGATCCTCGGCATGGGGCGCCGCGAGATCGAGGCCAAGCTCGATCGGATCGTCGAGTTCTCCGGCGTGGCGCGCTTCCTCGACACTCCGGTCCGGCGCTACTCGAGCGGCATGTACCTGCGCCTGGCCTTCTCGGTCGCGGCCCACCTCGAGCCCGACCTGCTGCTGGTCGACGAAGTGCTGGCGGTGGGCGACTCCGAGTTCCGGGCGAGGTGCCTGGGGAAGATGGACGAGGTCGCACGCACCGGACGGACGGTGCTCTTCGTCAGTCACAACCTGGCCGCCGTGAGCCGCCTCTGCCACCGGGTGATCCTCCTCGACGCCGGCCGGAAGCTCGCCGACGGCACCCCCGGAGAGGCGCTCCGCGCCTACTCCGAGCTCCTCGGGCGGGGCGGCGGCGAGGCCCGCTCGGCCGGCGAGGCCCTCGCTCTGCGGGGGCTCGCGGTCGAGCCGGCCGAGGACGGCGCCCTCGAGGCCGGCCGCCCCTTCCGCGTGCGCTTCGAGCTCTCGGTCCACCGCGAGCTGGCGGCGGTTTCGCTGCGGCTCTCGTTGCGGGACGCCGAGGACCGGCTCGCCCTCCACGTCCGGCTCGACGGCGAGGCGTCGGCGCCGCTCCTCGCCCCGGGAGACCGCGCGCTCTCGGCCGAGCTCCCTGCGCTCTGGCTCGCTCCGGGGCCGTACTCGCTCACTGCCAAGGCGATCGGCGAGCGCCTCGACCGGCCCAGGGAGCGGTGCGTCTCCGATCCGCTTATGATCGAGGTGGTCAACCCGGAGCTCGGCGATCTCGCCGCCCCAGGGCTCCTCCGGCCGGCCTGCCGGTGGCGGATCGACCCACTGCCATGAAGGTCCTGCTGCTCAACGACACCCGGGACCACGACAACTGGGGCTCCCGGGCCTGCGCCGAGGGGCTGCTCGCGATCCTCGAGCGGGAGCTCCCGGGGGCCGAGATCTCCTCGATCCCCTCGGCCTGGACCACCCGGCGCTACCGGGTCGCCTCGCCGCGATTCGGCGGCCGGATCTACCCGGGGACCAGCCGTTGGCGCCAGGTCTACCGGCGCTTCTCGCGCGACTTCCACTTCCTGCCCGCGGTCGCCGACGATTTCGAGCCGGCGGCGGTCGCCTGGCTCTCCGGCCGGGCCGGCCCCGACGCCCGCGGGTTCCTGGAGGCGGTGTCCAAGGTGGACGCGGTCCTGTTCAACGCCGAGGGCTCGACCTACCGGGCGAACGACTCGGCGATCAAGTGCCTGTTCGCCCTCTGGCTGGCGAAGACCCGGCTCGGCGTGCCGGCGGTCTTCCTGAACGGCACCGTCCACCTGACCGGGGTCGACCCCGTGCTGCCGGCGATCGCGCGCAAGACCTTCCGGGCGATCGATCGAGTCGCCGTTCGCGAGCCCCGCTCGCTCGCGAACCTCAGGAGCTACGCCCCGGAGGTGCGCGGCGAGCTGGTGCCGGACTCGGTCTTCCAGTTCGAGCCGGCGGTCGCCGAGCGGGCCTCGGCCGGTTACCGGAGCTGGCGCGAGCGGCTCGGCGGCCGGCCCTACTTCTGCTTGAGCCTGTCGATGCTGCTCTCGGCCCAGCCCGGCTATCTGGCCTTCGGCGCCCGGGGCTCGGCCCTGGCCGAGCTCGTCCGTTCGCTCCTCGAGGTGGTGCCCCAAGGGGTGCTGATGGCGCGCGACGGCATGGACCAGCGGATCGTCCGCGCGGTCGCGGCCGAGACCGGCTGCCACGTCTTCGGCCCGGAGCACGGCTATCCGGATCTGGCCGCGCTCCTCGGCGGCGCCGCCTTCGCCGTCTCGGGCCGCTACCACCACCTGATCTTCGCCACCCTCACCGGCTGCCCGGCGCTAGCGCTCCGCACGACCTCGCACAAGGTGGACGGCCTCTGCGAGCTCTTGGGCGGCGAGCTCGGCCGCCCCTTCGACGCCACCGACCTCTTCAGCGAGGCCCCCGCGATCGTCGCCCGCGCGCGGGCGCTCGCCGAGGACCGCCCGGCGCGGAGCGCCGCACTCCTCGAGCGCGCCGCGGAGCTCCGGGCGCGGACGTCGCGGCTGGGCGAGCTGGTGCAGGAGGCCCTGTCCGGCCGGCGGCGGGAGCGGCCGTGAGTGGCCCGCGGGTGGTGCTCGCGGGGCTGGGCGCGATGGGCCGCCGGCGGCTCGCCGCCCTCCTCGAGCTCGGGGTGGAGGAGATCGTCCTGCTGCGCTCGCCCGGCCGGGCGGGCGCAGCAGCGCCCTCGGCCGACCCCGCTCTCGCGGCCGATCCGGCGGCCGAGCTGCCGGTCGCGACCGACCTCGACGCGGCGCTCGCGGCCTTCCCCGGCGGCCCCCCAGACGCGCTCTTCGTCTGCGTCCCGGCCACCCATCACCTGGCCCTGGCCCTCCCCGCCGCTCGCGCGGGCTGCCACCTGTTCCTGGAGAAGCCGCTCGCCGCCGCCCGGGAGGGGGTGGCGGAGCTGGTGGACGAGGTCGAGCGCCGGCGTCTCGTCGCCATGGTCGGCTTCGACCTCCGGTTCGAGCCCGGCCTGCTACGAGTACGGGAGCTCCTCGACCGTGGGGCCGTCGGCTCGCTCCGGGCGCTCCGGGCCCATGTCGGGCAGTACCTCCCCGACTGGCGGCCCGGGCGCGACTACCGCGAGACGGTGACCGCCCGGAGCGCCCTCGGCGGCGGCGTCCTCCACGAGCTCTGCCACGAGCTCGATCTCGCCCTCTGGCTGGCCGGGCCGGCGGTGGCGGTCTCCTGCCGGACGGCCCGGGTCGGCCCGCTCGAGATGGATGCCGAGAATCTCGCCGAGATCGTCCTCGATCTCCCTGGCGGCGGGCTCGCCTCGATCCACCTCGACTGCCTGGACCGCGCCGCCACCCGCACCCTTCGATTGATCGGCGACGACGGCACCATCCTCTGGGACCATCACGCCCGGAGCGTCGCCTGGTGGTCGACCGGCGCTGGGGCCTCCAGCGGCGCCTGGCAACGCTTCGACTACCCCGGGCACCGGCGGGAGAAGCGCTTCCGGCGGGAGGTCGAGCTCTTCCTCGAGGCGCTCCGCGACGGCGGCGCGGCCGCGGCCCGCCCACCGGTCGACGCCCGAGGCGGGGCGGCCGTCCTCGAGCTCGTGCTCGCGGCCGCGGAGTCGGCGCGCCGGGGGACGGTGGTGCGGGTAGCGGGCTCGGCGGATCGATTGGATCGGGCGGCCGGCGGGGCGCTCGCGGCCGGGACCGCCGGGGCCGGGAGGCGGGCGTGATCGTCGGCGCGGTCTGCGCCCGGGGCGGCTCCCGGGGGGTACCGGGCAAGGCGCTCCGCGCGGTCGCCGGGACGACCCTGCTCGCGCGCGCCGTCGACTGCGCCCTCGCCTGCCCGGTGCTCGAGCGTGTGGTGGTCTCTACCGACGACCCGGAGATCGCCCGCGCCGCCCGGGAGCGGGGGGCCGAGGTGCCCTTCCTCAGGCCGACCGGCCTCGCGACCGACGAAACGCCGAAGTGGGAGGTGTTCCGCCATCTGGTCGCCGCCCTCGAGGCCGCGGACGACTCCCCGGTCGAGGTTCTGGCCGACCTCGACGTCGGCGCCCCCCTGCGCACGCCCGAGGACGTGGCGGGCGCCGTCGCCGCCCTCCGGGCGAGGCCCGACCTCGACCTGGTCGCGACCGCCTACGCAGCCGAACGCAACCCCTACTTCAACCAGGTGGAGCTCGCCGCGGACGGCGCCGCGCGGCTGTCGAAGCGCCTCGATCAGCCGGTCCACAACCGGCAGCAGGCGCCTGCGGTCTGGAGCCTGTCGCCGGCGGTCTTCGCCATCCGCCGCGACGCCCTCCGGCGCCACCGTCACTGGTCGGAGGCGCGCCTGGGGATCTATCCTCTTCCCCGGGAGAGGGCCTGGGACGTGGACGAGGAGATCGATCTCGACTTCGTGGAGTGGCTGCTCCGGCGACGCGGGGAGGAGGCGTGAGCGGCGGGCCTCCCCTGGCGGCGGGGCCGGCGGAGCTGTTCGACCTCCGCGGCGAGGTCGCGCTCGTCACCGGCGCCGCCGGTCTCCTGGGCGAGGTCTGGGCCGAGGCCCTGGCCGGCGCCGGCGCCGACCTGGTGCTGACCGACCTCGACGGCGACGCGGCGGCCCGCAGAGCCGAGGGGCTAGTCGGGGCGGCCGGCGTGCGAGCTATCGGCTGCGCCCTCGACGTCACCCGGCCGGAGGATTGGGAACGAGCGATCGGCGAGGCCGGCCGGGCGATCGGCCCGCCGTCGGTCCTGGTCAACAACGCCGGCTACACCAACCGCACCCCCTCGGCCCACTTCGGCGCCGCATTCGAAGCCTTCCCGCTCGAGGAGTGGCGGGCGATCCTCGACGTCAACCTGACCGGAACGCTCCTCGGCTGCCAGGCGGTCGGCCCCGGGATGGTCGCGCGCGGTCGCGGGGCGATCGTCAACGTCGCCTCGCTCTACGGCCTGGTCAGCCCGCAGCACCCGATCTACCAGGGCACCGGCCAGCGCCAGCCGGCGGCCTACTCGGTGTCGAAAGCCGGGGTGCTCGCCCTGACCCGCTACCTCGCGACCCTGTGGGCGCCCGACGGCGTCCGGGTCAACGCGATCACCCCCGGCGGCGTCCGCGCCGGCCAGGACGAGCGTTTCCTCGAGCGCTTCGCCGAGCGCTGCCCGGCCGGGCGGATGGCGGAGCGCGAGGAGCTGCGGGGCGCGATCGTCTACCTCGCTTCCCCGGCCGCCTCCTACGTGAGCGGGCACAACCTGGTGGTTGACGGCGGCTGGACGGCTTGGTGACGATGGCGCCGCGGCCCTTCCAGCTCGGCACCCGGACGGTCGGCCCTGGCTACCCGCCGCTGGTCGTGGCCGAGCTCGGCATCAACCACGAGGGCGACCTGGCGAAGGCCCTGCGGATGGTCGACGACGCCGCCGCCGCCGGCGGCGAGTGCGTCAAGCTCCAGAGCCACGTGGTCGAGGACGAGATGATCCCGAACCGGGTCGTCCCCGGAAACGCCGCGGAGTCGATCTGGGCGATCGTGTCCCGCTGCGCCCTCTCCGAGGACGATGAGCGGCGCGTCAAGGAGCGGGCGGAGGAGCGGGGGCTCGTCTTCCTCTCGACCCCGTTCTCCCGGGCCGCCGCCGACCGCCTGGAGCGGCTCGGGGTGGCGGCCTACAAGATCGGCTCCGGGGAGTGCAACAACGACCCGCTGCTGCGCCACGTGGCGGCGTTCGGCAAGCCGGTCGTCCTGAGCACCGGGATGAACGACCTGGGCTCGATCCGGCCGGCGGTCGAGATCCTCCGCGGGGCCGGAGTGCCCTATGCGCTCCTCCACTGCACCTCGATCTACCCGACGCCCTACGAGCAGGTCCGCCTCGGGGCATTGGCCGAGCTCGGGAAGGCCTTCCCCGACGCCGTCCTCGGGCTCTCCGACCACTCGCTCGGGGGCTACACCTGCCTCGCCGCCGTGGCGCTCGGGGCGTCGATCCTCGAGAAGCACTTCACCTCAGACAAGGGCTGGCCGGGGCCTGACGTCGCGATCTCCCTCGACCCGGCGGAGCTCGCCGACCTGGTCCGGGGAGCTGCTGCGGTCGACCGCGCCCTGGGCGGCGCCAAGGCGATCCTCCCCGAGGAGCGGCCGACGATCGAGTTCGCCTACGCTTCGGTCGTGACCACCCGGCCGGTCCCGCGCGGCGGGGAGCTCTCGCCCGATAACCTCTGGGTCAAACGCCCCGGGACCGGCGAGATCCGCGCCCGGGAGTACGACCGGCTCCTCGGCCGCCGGGCGGCGCGCGACCTGCCGGCCGGTGCCCAGGTCCGCTGGCGCGACCTCGAGGGGGGCCGCCCGTGACCCCGAGGAAGGTCCTGTTCGTGACCGGCACCCGCGCCGACTTCGGCAAGCTCAAACCGCTGCTCGCCGCCGTCCGAGGCGCCCCCGAGCTCGATTGCCACGTCTTCGCGACCGGCATGCACACGCTGGCGCGCTACGGCATGACGGTCCATGAGATCGAAAAGGCCGGGTTCGAGAACGTTGTCATCCACCGCAACCAGACCGAGGAGGGGCACGAGCCGATGGACGCGGTCCTCGCCGCGACGGTCGAGGGCCTCGGCCGGCACCTCCGCGAGCTCGGCCCCGACCTCCTGGTGGTCCACGGCGATCGGGTCGAGGCTCTGGCCGGCGCGACCGTCGGGGCGCTCAACAACGCCCTGACCGCCCACGTCGAGGGGGGCGAGGTCTCGGGAACGGTCGACGAGCTGATCCGCCACGCGGTGACCAAGCTCTCGCACCTCCACTTCGTCGCCAACCCGCTCGCCGCCCGGCGGCTGGTGCAGCTCGGCGAGCTGCCGGAGAGCGTGTTCGTGATCGGCTCGCCCGAGGTCGACGTGATGCTGGGGCCCGCGCTGCCCGCGCTCGAGGAGGTGCGGCGCAAGTACGAGATCCGGTTCCTGCGCTACGTGATCTTCGCCTACCACCCGGTGACGACCGAGCTCGCCGGCCTCAGGGACCGGATCGCGGGGATCGTCGCGGCGCTCGAGGAGTCGGGCCACGAGTTCGTCGTCATCTACCCGAACAACGACCCGGGGTCGGAGGCGGTCCTCGAGGCGCTCCGCGCGCTCGAGGGCCACCCCCGGTTCCGGGTCCTGCCGTCGATGCGCTTCGAGTACTTCCTGACGCTGCTCAAGCACGCCCGGGCGGTGGTCGGCAACTCGAGCTCGGGAGTGCGGGAGGCGCCGGTCTACGGCGTGCCGACAATCGACCTCGGCACCCGGCAGCGCAACCGCCACGAGCTCGCTTCGATCCGCCGAGTGCCCGAGGAGCGCGCGGCGCTCGCGGCGGCCCTGGCCGAGCTCCCCGGGCGATTCGCCCCGGCGCTCCCTTTCGGCGCCGGCGGCAGCGGCGACGGCTTCCTCGCCTGCCTGCGCCGCCCGGAGCTCTGGGCGACGAGCGCGCAGAAGCAGTTCCGGGACCTCGACGCCGGCCCGAGCTGGCGGGCGGACGCCCGATGAGGATCGCCCTGGTGGTCGACAACCCGGACCGCGACCTCCCCGGCCTGGCGCTGGTCGCCGAGCGGCTCGCCGCTGCCGGGTCCGCAGCGTATCTCGTGCCGATGAACCTGGCCGAGACCGAGCTCGCCGCCCTGGCGCCCGACCTGGCGCTCCTCGGCTACCTGCGGCGGATCAACGAAGGCGCGGCCGCCCGCCTCACCGCGACCGGGATCGGCCTCGCGGTGCTCGACACCGAGGGCGGGGTGATGGACGGCTTCGAGACCTACGAGCGGGTGATGGCCCGGGACCGGGAGCTGCGCTGGTCGGTCCGGCGCTTCCTCGCCTGGGGACCGCGGCTCGCGGCAGCCGCCGTCGGTGGCGGCTGGTACCGGCCCGAGGCGGTCGCGGTCACCGGCAACCCGCGCTTCGACCTCTACGCCTCGCCCTGGCGCGAAGCGGCGGTCCGGGCGGCGCCGGCCGGGGCCGACCTGGCGGAGCCGGTGGTCCTGGTGGCCGGGACCTACACCCTGGCCAACCCGCGGTTCGGGACCGCCGAGGGGGAGCGCCGGATGCTGATCGAGGAGCTCGGGCTCGACGCCGCCTTCGTCGACCGCCGCCTCGACTGCGAGCGCCGCGGCCTGCGGGGCCTGGTCGAGCTCGCCGGCCGCCTCGCCGCTGCCCGCCCCGCCGTGACCTTCGTCCTCCGACCGCACCCATTCGAGGGCGACGCCGTTTACCGGGAGGCCGTGGGTAGGGCGCCCAACCTCCACCTGGGGCGCGACGGCGCGATCGCACCCTGGCTGCTCCGCGCCCGCGCACTCGTCCAACACGGCAGCACGACCGCGGTCGAGGC
>DATKCC010000337.1:0-3362 GCA_035513375.1 Thermoanaerobaculia bacterium
CAGCGCCTCCTTCCACTCGAGGTCGCCCTCTTCGATCCGGTCGAGCTCCAGCTCGAGCTCGGCGGTGTAGCCCTCGTTGATGATGTCGTGGAAGCTGCCCTGGAGCATCCGGTTGACGAGCGTGCCGAGGAGGGTCGGCGCGAAGCGCTTCTCCACCCGCTCGACGTAGTCGCGGTCGGTCAGGGTCGAGAGGATCTGGGCGTAGGTCGAGGGCCGGCCGATGCCGTTCTCCTCCAGGGCCTTGACCAGCGTCGCCTCGCTGAAGCGCGCCGGCGGCTGGGTGAACTTCTGGTCGCTGTGGAGCTCGAGCAGCGTGAGCTCTTCGCCGGGGACGAGAGCCGGCATCGCCGTTCCCACGCCGTTCTCGGCCTGGTCGCCACCAGCGGCGGCCGCGTCCTCGTCCTTCGCCTCCTGGTAGACCGCCAGGAAGCCGGGGCTCTTGATCACCTTGCCCTGGGCGCGCAGGAGGTAACGGCCGTTCTCGACGTCGACCTGGGTGACGTCGAAGACCGCGGGGTTCATCTGCGAGGCGACGAAGCGGTCCCAGATCAGCCGGTAGAGCTTGAGGTCCTCGGGTTTGAGGTACTGGGCGACCTTCTCGGGCGGCAGGTCGAAATCGGTCGGCCGGATCGCCTCGTGGGCGTCCTGCGCGCCCTTCTTCGAGCGGTAGCGCACCGGCTTGTCCGGCAGGGCCTGCTCGCCGTAGGTCGCGGCGATGTGCCGGCGGCCCTCCTCGAGCGCCTCCTCGGCCACCCGGGTCGAGTCGGTGCGCATGTAGGTGATGAGGCCGACCGCTCCCCGGTCGCCGATCTCCTTGCCCTCGTAGAGGCCCTGGGCGATCGCCATGGTGCGCTTGACCGAGAAGCCGAAGCGGCGGGCGGCGTCCTGCTGCAGGCGGCTGGTGATGAAGGGCGGCCCGGGGTACTGCTTGGACTCCTTCCTTTCGACCGCGGCGACCCGGAAGCGGCCGGCGCCCAGCGCCTGGACGATCTCGGCCGCCTGCTCGCCGTTCTCGACCTTGGCCTTCTCGCCGTCGATGCGGTGGAGCTTGGCGGTGAAGGGCGGCGGCTCGGCGGCCTCGAGGTCGGCCGAGAGCGCCCAGTACTCCTCCGGAACGAAGGCGTCGATCTCCGCCTGACGGTCGCAGACCATCTTCAATGCGACCGACTGGACCCGGCCCGCCGACAGGCCCTGCTTGATCTTCTCCCAGAGCAGCGGCGAGAGCCGGAAGCCCATCAGCCGGTCGAGGATGCGCCGTGCCTGTTGGGCGTCGACCTTGCGCGAATCGATCTCGCGCGGGGTCTCGAGGGCTTTGAGCACCGCCCGCTTTGTGATCTCGTTGAAGGTGACCCGCTGGATCTGCCCGGGGTCCTTGCCGATCACCTGGGCGATGTGCCACGCGATCGCCTCCCCCTCCCGGTCGGGGTCGGGCGCCAGGTAGACGACGTCGGCCTTCTTCGCCGCGGAGCGGAGCTGCCCGACGACCTTCTGCTTGGCCGCCAGCACCTCGTACTGGGGCTCGAAGTCCGGACCGATTCCCATGTCCTTCTTCACCAGATCCCGGATGTGACCCATCGAGGCCTCGACCGCGAAGCCGGCGCCAAGGAACTTCTTCAAGGTCCGGGTCTTGGCCGGGCTCTCGACGATGATCAGGTTCTTGCTCACGGTCCGGTAACAAGCAGCTCGTCCGTCGGCTTATTCCTCTCACCCTGCGGCGAGGCGTGGTGGCGCGGCACGGTAGCACCCGGTCGACGCCGCGTGCAACAGGGGCCGGTGAAGCGGGGCCGCACCTTACGCCCGCCTCACGTACGCCGGGCCCGGCTCGCGCCGGAGCCGGCCTTCGAGCTCGAGCTCGAGGAGCACCCCGAGCACCCGGGCCATCGGCTCGCCGGGGGCGGCGGCGAGGGCCGCGGGCGAGGCCGGCTCGCCGGGGACCATCGCGCCCAGGGCCCGGCCCCGGAGGCCAGAGAGGCCAGAAGGGAGGGCGCCGGAGCGCTGCGCTCCGGCGGCGCCAACGGGCGCCGGCAGCGGTCCTGCGCCCATCAGCTCCAGCACGTCCCGGGGCCGTAGCGCTGGGTGGGCGCCGTCGGCGATCAACGCGTTGGCGCCGGCCGAGCGCTCCTCGAAGATCCGCCCGGGCACCGCCAGCACGTCGCGGCCGAGGTCGAGCGCGATGCGCGCGGTGATCAGCGAACCGGAGCGCGGGGCGGCCTGGACCACCAGGACCGCCGCCGCGAAGGCGGCGATCAGGCGGTTGCGCACTGGGAAGTGCCAGGCCTTGGGCTCGAGGTCGCAGGGGAACTCGCTCACCAGCGAGCCCGCAGCGGCGATCCGTTCGCCCAGGCGGCGGTGGCCCCGCGGGTAGTCCACGCCGAGCCCCGAGCCGAGCACGGCCGCTGTCCGACAGGCGGGGCCGGCCGCCGCCCCGCCCTCCAGCGCCCCCCGGTGGGCGGCGGCGTCGATACCGCGGGCGAACCCGGAGACCACCGCGAGCCCTGCCGCGGCGAGCTCCCGGGCGAAGAGCTCCGCGGCCTCGCGGCCGTAGGGATCGGCCCGCCGCGAGCCGACGATCGCCACCGTTCGCCCGGGCTCCGGCGGCAGCGTGCCCCGGACCCAGAGGCAGGGTGGCGGGAGCTCGAGCTCCCGGAGTGCCGCGGGGAACTCGGCGTCTTCCTGGGTGACGATCCGCCCGCCGAGCTCGCGTGCCCTGGCCAGCTCCCGGCGAACGATCCCGGGCGCCCGCCGAGTGAGTCCCGCCGCGGCGGCGATCGCCTCGACCGGGACGCCGAGCCCGGCGGCGGTCTTCGGGTCGCAGCGCCAGCCGGCCCGCTCCCAGGCGTCGAGCTTCGCCGCCAGGCGGCAGGCCGCGGCGCGCGGCACCTCGCAGCAGGCGCCGAGAGCGGTCAGGATCTCGCGGCGGGAGTGGCTCATCGTCGGGGCTTCTCTCGAGCGCTCGTGGCTCCGTCCGGCGGCTCGTGGCCGGCCCCGGCGGGCGTCCTCGCGGGGTGTCGGCGTCCTCACCCCGAAAGGACGGAATACGGGCCCCGGAATCGCTCCGGCGGGTCCGCGCCGCTCGATCTGGCGCGGCGAGGCCCTCGTATATACTCGCGGCACGCTTCTGGCACTCTTGCGCGCCCACCACCTGAGGAGAAGATGAGACGACGCTGCCGCGCGATCCTGGCCGACCGACGCCTCCTCGGTCCGGGACTGGCCCTCACCGCGATGTTGACCGTGGCCGCCACCCTGGCCGGCTGCGGCAGCGCCGGCATCTCCCACGGCGCCGACGACCAGCTCAAGTTCGGGGTCCAGATGGCCCAGCGGGGCCTCTGGAGCGAGGCCCTCTTCCGGTTCGAGCGGGCCCG
>DATKCC010000338.1:0-10229 GCA_035513375.1 Thermoanaerobaculia bacterium
CTCATCGGCAAGCGCACCTGGGGCGGCGTCATCGGCATCTCGGGTCGCGGCCCGCTCCTCGACGGCGGCCAGGTCTTCGTCCCCGAGTTCGGCTTCGTCTCGAAGGACGGCGAGTGGGTGATCGAAGGCCACGGCGTCGACCCCGACATCGAGGTCGACAACGACCCCGAGAGCCTCCTCGAGGGCCGCGACCCGCAGCTCGAGCGCGCGGTCGAGGTCATCCTCGAGCGGATCGAGGCCGACCCCAGGCGCCTGCCCGAGCGCCCGGCCGACCCGATCAAGACCCCGGAGGCGACGCGGCCTCCGGGGTAGCTACCATCTCCTCGGGGGCCCGCCTCGCGAGCTCTTCCTCTGCCCCGCCACCGTTCGCGATGGCAGTTGCTCTCTGTGAGCAGTGGCGTAGAGTCCTCCTTCGGCTTCGCTCCGGCGCAATGCCCTTCGAGGCGACAGTTCGTCTATCGTGGAGCCCGATGCGACGGTTTCTCCCTTCCTGGCTCGCGCCACTCCTCCTGCTCGCAACCGTCGCCTGTTCGCCGCCCGCGCCCGCGCCGGGTGTGCCAGGCGGCGCGGGCGGGCGCGGGGTCCTGCAGGTGGGCGTCACCGTGCCGCCGCAGGCCTACCTGGTGGAGCGGCTCGGGGGCGGGCGGGTGGCGATCGAGGTCCTGATGCCCTCGGGGAGCTCGGAGGAGACCTTCTCACCGAGCCCGCGGCAGATGGTGGCGCTCTCCCGGGCGGACCTCTACTTGCTGGTGGGGCATCCGGCGTTCCTGGTGGAGAGCCGGCACGTGGTGCCGGCGCTTGAGCGGAACCGGGGAGTGCGAGTGGTGGGGATGTGGGTCGAAGAGGGCGGTGGGCAAGGGCGGGATCGAGGGGAGGCCCGCCCGAACGGGCACGGCCACGGGGACGGGGAGGCCGAGGACGACCCTCACCTCTGGACGGCGCCCCGGGCGATGCGGCGGTCGGCGGTCGACGTGGCGGCGGCGCTCTCGGAGCTCGACCCCTCGGACGCCCCCCTCTACCGGGCCCGCCTCGCCTCGTTCCTGGCCGACCTCGACGCCCTCGACGCCGAGATCCGCCGGGAGCTCTCGGGGCTCCCCCGCCGCCGGTTCCTGGTCGCCCACCCGGCCTGGGGGCGCTTCGCCTCCGAGTACGGGCTCGAGCAGGTGGCGATCGAGCAGGAGGGCAAGGAGCCCGGGCCGCGCCGGCTGGTGGCGCTCCTCGAGACGGCCCGCGCCGAGGGGATGCGAACGGTCTTCTCCCAGCGGGGCTTCCCCGACGCCGCCGCCCGCGCCATCGCCGGCGAGCTCGGCGCCCGGGTCGTCCCGCTCGATCCCTTGGCCCGGAACTGGCTCGACAACACGCGCTGGACCGCTCGCGCCGTCGCCGCGGAGCTCGGGGGACCAGCGGGTCGCCCGGGACCGGCGCCAGCTCCTTCGCTGTAAGAATCCACGCGGGGGTACGTTCTATGGGTGGTGACAGTCGAAAGGAGAAGCCCTTGAGAGCAGCCGCCGAGCAGACCGACGCCCCCTCCGGTACGACCGGTAAGCCGGGCCCGGCTCCCGCCCCGACGGCTCTCGAAGCCGTTTTCAAGGAGCATGCGGCCGACGTGATCCGGGCCGCCTATCGAGTGACCGGCAGCTTGAGCGACGCCGAGGACGTGCTCCAGACGGTGTTCCTGCGCCTGGCCGCCCGGGAGGAGTCGTTCGAGCTCGGCGCGGGCGCCGGGGCGTACCTGCGGCGCTCAGCGGTCAACGCCGCTCTCGACGTGCTGCGGAGCCGGCGGCGCCAGCGCTCGGTCGATCTGGACCCCGAGTCCGGTCCCGAGCCGGCCGACGAGTCGGCCGACCCCGAGCGCCGGCACTCCGGCCGTGAGGCCGGGGCCCTGGTGCGCCGCGCCCTCGCACAGCTCAACCCGAAAGCGGCGCAGGTCTTCTCGCTACGGTACTTCGAAGGGCTGGGCAACAAGGAGATCGCCCGCCTCCTCGCCATGTCGCAGACCGCGGTCGCCGTCACGCTCCACCGCACCCGATCCCGGCTCCGTCTGGAGCTCGATTCCCATCTCGCTTCCCCCGTGGGAGGTTCGTCATGACCCGTTCGAAAAAAGAGCTCGACGCCCTGATCGACCGCGGCGCCGAAGAGATCCACCGCGACCTGCCCGACGCCGCCGCCTGCCAGGCAGCCGCGGAGCGGGTGTGGGAGAGGCTGGCCCCCGCCCTGGGCGCAGCGGCTGTCGAGGCCCGTCCGGTCGACGCCATCCGGAGCTGCGACGACATCCGGGCGCTGCTCCCGGCTTACGTCGCCGGCGAGCTCCCCGAGGCCCGAGGCCTGCTCCTCCAGGACCACACCCGCGAGTGCCTGCCCTGCCGGCGCGCCCTGATGGCCGCTCGCGAGGGCCGGTCGGTGGCCGAGCCGGCGCTGGCGGGTTGGTCCCTCGACGAGGGAGCCACCGAGCGCACCGGGGCCACGTTCGGCTTCCGCAACCGCTGGATGCTCGCTGCGGCCGCCGGCCTGGTGGCCGCCTTCGGCCTCGCGATCCTGGTCGCGACCGGGCTCGTCGGAGGCTCCCGGGCGACCTTTGCCCGGGTCGAGGCGATCGACGGCGGGCTCTACCTGGTGGGCTCGGACGGCAGCCGTCCGCTCGCCGCCGGTGACGAGATCGTCCGCGGGCAGGCGGTGCGGACCGCCAAGGGCTCGGGCGCGATCCTCGCCCTGGCCGACGGCTCGCGCCTGGAGATCCGAGAGCGGACCGAGCTCGCCGGTTTCGGCGGCCGCCGCGACACGACCGTGGACCTGGCGCGGGGCAGCGTCATCGTCGAGGCCGCCCCGCGCTCCCGTGGGCATCTGTTCGTCGACACCGAGGACTGCCGCGTGGCCGTGACCGGCACGATCTTCGCCGTCAACCACGGCACCAAGGGCTCCCGCGTGTCGGTGATCGAAGGCGAGGTGCGGGTGGAGCAGGGCCGCAAGGAAGAGCTCCTCCACCCGGGCGGCCAGGTGACGACTCGGACCTACCTCGCGACCGTGCCGGTGGCCGAGGAGATCGCCTGGAGCCGTGACCTCGACCGCTACCTGGCACTCCTCGCCGAGCTCAGCGTGATCCACGAGGAGATCCGCCGGACGGTGGCGACTCCGGCCCCCCGGACCGCCACCCGGCTCCTCGACCTGGCGCCGTCCGGAACGGCGGTCTACGCCGCGGTGCCGAACGTAGCCGAGTCGATGACCCAGGCCCGGCAGGTGTTCCGGGACCGGCTCGACCAGAGCCCGGTCCTCCAGGAGCTCCTCGCCGAGTCGGGCTCCCTGGAGCACCAGGACGAGCTCGACCGGCTGATCGAGCGCATACGCGACTACGCCTCATTCCTCGGCGACGAGGTGGTGCTCGCCGTGGCCGGCGAGCTCAGCGGTGGCGAGCCGGCGGTCGTCGCCTACGCCGAGCTGCTCGAGCCGGCAGCCTTCCGGACCTTCGTCGAGCAGGAAATGGCGGTCTTCGGCGCCGCTGCGCCGGTGCATCTGGTCTCGGGGCCAGAGGAAGCGGCGGCCCTGGGCGACGTCGAGGGATTGCTGCTCTGGATCGCCGATGGCTACGCCGTCGCGGCCACCGGCGCCCAAGGGATCGCCGCCATGGCCGGCGCGCTCGCCGGTGGCAGCGACTTCCCCGGCTCGGAGCTCCACCAGGCCCTGACCGAGACCTACCTCGAGGGCGTCGAGTGGCTCCTCGCGGTCGACCTCGCGAGCGTGATGGACGCCGGGGCCGAGGACGGCGAGGAGCGGGACCTGTTCGGGTTTGAGGACGCCCGCCATCTGATCGCCCGCTGGTCAGAGTCCGGCGAGCACGCCTCGGCCCGCGCTTCCCTCACTTTCGACGGTCCGCGCCGCGGCGTCGCCTCCTGGCTCGCGGCCCCGGCCCCCATGGGCAGCCTCGAGTACGTCACCGGCGATGCCGCCGCAGCCGCCGCCTTCGTGGTCCGCGAGCCGGCGCAGATGGTGGACGAGCTCCTGGGCGTTCTCCTCGCCCGCGACCCCGAAGCTCTGGCCGAGCTCGATCGCCTCCAGGAGGAGGAGGGCTTCGACCTGCGCCAGGACCTGGCAGCGCCCTTGGGAGGTGAGCTCGCCGTCGCGCTCGACGGGCCGCTCGCGCCCAGACCGTCGTTCAAGGTGGTGATCGAGGTCTACGACCCGGTGCGACTGCAGCAGACCCTGGAGTGGGCGGTCTCGCGCCTGGACCAGGAGCTTCGGGCGGCCGGCCACGAGAGGGGCGTCGCCCTCACCTCCGAGCAGGCCGGCGGCCGGACCTTCCATCGCATCTCGACGCCGGCCGAGGCCGTGGCGGTCTACTACACCTACGACGACGCGTACCTGGTGGCGGCGCCGAGCCGAGCGCTCCTGGAGACCGCGCTCACCGCCCGGGCGACCGGCGCCACGCTGCCGGCTTCGGAGAGGTTCCGGAAGCTGCTGCCCGCCGACGCCTACGCCAACTTCTCGGCGGTGGTCTACCAGGACCTGGGGGCGCGCCTTGCGCCTCTCACCGGCGCGCTCGCCCGGATGCAGCAGCCCGCGCCAGAGCTGAGCGCCGAGCAGGGGCAGGCCGCGACCCGGGCGGCACAGCTCCATCCGGCCTCGCTGGGGTACGCTTACGGCGAGGAGGACAGGATCGTCTTCGCCGCCTCGATCGGCGGCGAGGGCTCCTTTCTCTTGAAGGCGCTCCTCGGAGTCGGCGGCGGGGTCGACGGCCTCACGGGCCTCGAGGGGCTTCTCGCCGCAGCCGCCAGCACGAGCCCATGAGCCCCATCCTCGACCAGGGTCCGAGCCCGAGCCCGAGTCAGGCCCCGGTCATCGAGCTCGAAGGCCTGGAAGTGCGCTATGGCCGCCTCCGGGCCTTGAAGGACGTCTCCTACTCCCTGACCGGGCGGGCGATCGGCCTGCTGGGCCCGAACGGCGCCGGCAAGACGACCCTGCTGCACGCCCTCCTCGGGTTTCTTCGGCCCGCCGCCGGCACCGCACGGGTCCTCGGGCTCGACGTCACCACCCAGGCCCAGGAGGTGCGGGCGCTCCTGGGCTACATGCCCGAGCGCGACGCCTTCATCGCGGGCATGAGCGGCGTGCGGTTCGTGCGTCTGATGGCGGAGCTCTCCGGGCTCCCGGCCGAGCCGGCCCTCGAGCGCGCCCACGAGGCGCTGTTCTACGTCGGCCTGGGCGAGGCCCGCTACCGGCCGATCGAGAGCTACTCGCTGGGCATGAAGCAGCTCGCCAAGCTCGCCCAGTCGATCGTCCACGGGCCGCGTCTCTTGCTCCTCGACGAGCCTACGGCCGGGCTCGACCCGCCCGCTCGCGAGCGCATGCTCCGGCTGATCCGGGAGATCCGGGACTCGGGCGAGGTGCGGATCCTGATCTCGTCGCACCTGCTCCGGGACGTCGAGGAGTGCTGCGAGGAGGTGCTGGTGCTCAAGGACGGGCGGATCGCCGCCTACTCGAACCTCGCCGAGGAGCGGCGCACCAACCGCCGGTTCCTCGAAGTCGAGACCCGCGGCGCCGGCGACGCCTTCGCCGTGTCGCTCCGCGCCCAGGGCTGCGAGCTCGCGGTGGCCGGCCCCCGGCGCCTCAAGATGGTGCTGCCGGAGGGGTTCGGGGTGACCGAGCTCTATCGCGTGGCCCGGGAGGGGAGCGTCCAGCTCCGGCGGGTGAGCTTCCGCCGGGACTCGCTCGAGGACATCTTCCTCAAAGCCATGGACCTTCCGGAGGGGGCCGGGCCTGCCGGCTCGCCCGGCCCGAGCGCCGCCGGCGGAGAGGAGGCGGGCCGTGGCGGTCTATGAGCAGACCTATCACCGCTATGACGGGCCCCGAACCTCGCGGCGCCTGCGCTTCCTGGTAATCCCGCGCTACGCCTACCAGCGGCTGTCGGGTTCGAAGCTGCTCTGGGCCCTGCTCGTGGCCGCGGCCCTCGTCACGCTGGGCACCGCGGTCCTCATCTACCTCAAGCACAACGTGCGGGCGCTCGCGGCCCTGAACCTCGAGGTCGGCTCCCTGCTGCCGATCAACGCCGAGTTCTTCGGCGTCTACCTCGGCATCCAGCTCGGGATCGGCTTCCTCCTGGTGCTGGTCGCCGGCCCGGCGCTCGTCTCGATGGACCTGGCCAACGCCGCACTCCCCCTCTACCTCGCCCGGCCCCTCGCCCGCTGGGAGTACGTGCTCGGCAAGCTCACCGTGCTCGCCGCCCTGCTCTCGATCGTGACCTGGGGCTTCGGGCTCGGGCTCTGGCTGCTCCAGTCGATCCTCGAGGGCGGCTCCTGGGCGGCGTCGAACCTGCGGATCGCGGGCGCGCTGTTCGCCGGCTCCTGGATCTGGATCCTGGTGCTCTCGTTCCTGACCCTGGCGCTTTCGGCCCTGATCCGCTGGCCGCTGGCGGTTCGTGGGGTCCTGCTGATCGTCTTCCTGGTGCTGCCTGGCTTCGGCCTCGCTCTCGCGCAGGTGATCCAGAGCTCCTGGGGTCACGCCCTCAATCTGGGGGCGGACCTGGCGGTGGTCCAGGCCGCACTCTTCGGCACCGAGCCTCCGGCCGGGCCGCCGCTCGCCGGGGCGGCGCTCCTGCTGGCCGCAGTCCTCGCCGGCTCGATCGGCCTGCTCGCGGCCAAGCTCCGCGCCTACGAGGTGGTCAAGTGAGCGCCGCGGTCGACCACGCTCAGGCGGCAGGCAGCGACCGCCGGATCGTCTTCGACGACGTCTCGAAGTTCTACGGCGAGGTCCTGGGAATCAACCGCGTGAACCTGGTCCTCGACCCGGGGATCACCGGGCTCGTGGGCCCGAACGGCTCGGGGAAGACAACCCTCTTCAACCTGGCGACCGGGCTGCTCCGCCCCTCCCGGGGCCGGGTCTCGGTGCTCGGCCTCGGCACCGATCGGCCGGAGGAGCTCTTCCGGCTGGTCGGCTACGCCACCCAGTTCGACAGCTTCCCCAAGGGGATGACCGGCCTCGGCTTCGTCGAGTCCTTCCTCCGGCTCCACGGCTACGCCAACGCCGAGGCGCGACGGCTGGCCGACGAGGCGATCGAGCGGGTCGGGCTCTCCCGGGACGCCGGGCGCAAGGTGGCCGGCTACAGCAAGGGAATGCGCCAGCGGATCCGGCTCGCCCAGGCGATGGCCCACCACCCGGCCGTGCTGCTCCTCGACGAGCCCCTGAACGGCCTCGACCCGATGGTCCGCTCCGAGATGATCGGCCTGTTCCGGCAGCTCGCCGAGCAGGGGCTCCACGTGGTGGTTTCGTCCCACGTGCTCCACGAGGTCGATCTGATCTCGGACCGGGTGGTCCTGCTCAACAACGGCTACGTCGTGGCCGAGGGCGAGATCCAGGGCGTGCGCTCGGAGATGGAGCGCCACCCGATGAAGATCCTGATCCGCTGCGACCGGCCGGGGCGGCTCGCGGCGCGGGCGTTCGAGGAGGACGGCGTGGTCGAGGCGCGGCTGGTCGAGGACGAGAAGGGCGTGCTGGTCGCCACCCGCGACGCCGACTCCTTCTATCTGATGCTCAACCGGGTGGTGCTCGAGGAGGGCCTGACCGTGGAGACCGTGCTGCCGGTCGACGAGGACGTCCAATCGGTCTACCGCTACCTGATCGGGGCCAACGGCGGAGGGGCGTCGTGAGCGCCGTGACGGATAGCGGATCGCCGGGGCGCTGGCGGCTGTGGGTCCGCCAGGGTCTGGCCGTCGCCCGGCTGGAGATCGGCCGGAACTTCTTCGGCCTGCGGGCCCTGGGCCTCTACCTACTGGCCCTGGCACCGCTCGGGATCATCCTGCTCCTCGCCTGGGGCCGAATCCTGGGGCTCTTCGGCGCCCCGGAGACCCCACCGCCGGCGGGCGATCTAGCGCGGGAGTACGGAGCGTTCTTCGCCGGCCTCCAGAGCCGGCTGGTGATCTTCTTCGTCAGCCTGCTGGTCTTCACCCGGCTCTTCCGGGCCGAGGTCCAGCAGCGAAGCCTCCACTATTACTTCCTGACCCCGGTCCGCCGCGAGGTTCTGGTGGCGGGGAAGTTCACCGCCGGCCTGGTCGCCGCCGGCCTCATCCTGGGGACGACGACGGTGCTCACCTTCCTCGGCCACTTCCTGCCTCTGACCCGGGCCGCCGGCTCGACGGATTATGCGACCTTCCTGAGCCGCGGTGGGGGGCTCGGCCAGCTGGCGGGGTACCTCGGGGTGACACTTCTCGGGGTGCTCGGCTACGGCGCGGTGTTCCTCGCCGCGGGTCTGTTCTTCCGCAACCCGATCCTGCCGGCCCTGGCGGTCTTCGGCTGGGAGTGGGCCAACTTCCTGCTGCCGCCGCTCTTGAAGCGGATCAGCGTGATCCATTACCTCCAAGCGCTCCAACCGGTACCGCCGCCCGAGGGCATGCTCGCTCTGCTCGCCGACCCGCCGGACCCCTGGCTGGCGGTCCCGGGGATCGTCGCGATGTCGGCAGTCTTCCTGGTGCTCTCGGCCCTGCGCCTGCGGCGGGCCGAGATCGTCTACGGCGAAGAGTGACTCGGAAGGGGCCCGCCCTCCGGCACGGCTTGGCGTCCGAGGGCTCCACACGGGGGCCTCGCCGGTCAGCGCCTTCGCGCTCGTTGCCCATGGCCCTGCCACCGGCAATGCTGGCTGCGCGGGCGCCGGCGCCTGCGGGCGTGCCCCTTCCTCGTTGGATCGGTCTCGGCGGCCGGGTAGCAAGACGTAGGGTGGGCCTTGACCCACCGGGCGGTTCAGCCGCAGAAGCGGAAGTGGTCGAGGAACTCCCGTAGGGCCGCCTCGTCGGCCGGGGTGCCGGCGAGGCTCGCCTTCGGGATCTCCTCCTGGCCGGGGGCGGCGCCCGGGATCGGCTCGAACCAGGTCGCCTCGCGGAAGAAGCCGTCCCGGCAGTCGATCTCGAGCTCGGCCGAGACGCTCGGAATCCGGCCGGTCCCGAGCTTCGTCTCGCCGAGCTCCGCCGTGTAGCGCACCGTCGCGCCGCCGGCCTCGACCTCGCCTTCGCCCGCCACCTCCTCGGCGTCGAAGTCGACGTCCATGTCGATCCCCTCCCGGACATTGTCCCGGTCCATGCCGAAGGCGCGCATCTTGAAGTAGATGAACCCCCGCTCCTCGAACAGATCGCGCTCGCCGCGCATGCGCTCCATGTCCTCGCCGGCGGGGAGCTCCCGGTCGCCCAGGATGACCAGGTCGAGGAAGAAGGGAACCGAGAACGAGATTCCGGGGTGGTAGCCCTCCGGGAGCTCCTCGTAGCCGAGGAGCGAGCGCGCCCGGGCCGCGCGCGCCTCCGGGTCCTTGATCTCGCGCTCGACCTCGCGGCCCCAGTTGGTGGCCATCCAGAAGCAGCCGCCGACGCCGAGGATGGTGAGGACGAGCAGGATGGCGCAGCCGCAGCCGAGGTAGTGCCAGACGGTGTACTTCGATCCGCTGCCGTTCATGAGGCCCCCTTCTCCTTACGCATCGGGTCCGCTGGAGATTCAGGCGAAGCATAGGACGCCCCGCCCTACGCCCGCCCGGTCCGGCGGCCGGAGCCACCGACCCCTGGTAGGGTGGGCCTTGGCCCACCGGTCAACGCCGCGGACCTCGCGGAGTGTTCGGCGAGGAAGATGGTGGGCCAAGGCCCACCCTACGTCCCGCACAGGCGGAAGTGGTCGAGGAAGCGCCGGAGGGCGTCCGGGTCCGCGGGCGTGCCGCCGTACCCCTCCCCGTCCTCGGCCGGCGCCGGCTCGAACCACATCGCGGAGCGCAGGCGCGAGCCCTCCGGGCACTCGACCAGGAGGCGGGCGAGCACCGTCGGCGCCGGCCCCTCGCCGAGCTCCATCCGCCCGCGCTCGGCGACGTAGAGGACCTCCTCGGCCCCGCCGGCCCGGAGCCGCCCGCGGCCCACGACCTCCCCACCGGTGAACCGCTGGTCGATCTCCTGGTAGAACTCGGCCCGCTCCCGCTCGCCGCGGAAGTAGGCCCGGACCTGCGCTTCCTGCCGGCCCGAGGTCCGGGTCATCAGGTAGACGAAGCCGCGCCGGCCGAAGGCCTGCTCCGGCCCCGCGACCTCCTCCCCCGGAGCCGGCACCCGGTCCGAGAGCATGGCCATCTCCATGACGAAGGGAATCGAGAAGCCGCCCATCGGCCGGTAGCCGGCGGGGAGCTCCCGGTAGCCGAGGACCTCGCGGCTGGCGGCGGCCCGGCTCTCCGGGTCCCGCATGGCATCGCGGAAGCGCTCGCCCCGCAGGTAGCCGAACCAGGCGAG
>DATKCC010000339.1:0-6601 GCA_035513375.1 Thermoanaerobaculia bacterium
TGGGCGCGCCCAGGGCGCGTTGCACCGCCCGGACCCGGGACCGGGCGAGGGAGGCGGCGAGGAGGAGCGCCGAAACGTTCGCGGCCGCGACCAGGAGAAGGCCCAGGGCGGCGGCGAGGAGCAGGTAGCTGCCGCGGCGGATCGGCGCGCGCCAGTTCTCCCCCAGAGGCTCGAGCGCCAGCCCCCGTCCCTCGTGGGTCGCCGGCTGCTCCTCGGCGAGCCGCGTCGCCAGGGAAGCTAGCTCCGCCCGGGCTTCCTCCGCGTCGGCCCCGGGGCCCAGGCGCCCGAGCGCCCAGATGGCGGCCACGTCCCAGCGCGCGCGGCGCTCGGCGGAGACATAGTGGTCGATCGGCTGCCAGAGCTCGATCTCACCGGCGTCGTCCTCGACCGTACCGGTGAACCCGGCGGGCAGGACCCCGACGACGACCAGGGGTCCGCCCGCGGTCGCGAAGCTCTCGCCCAGCGCCGCCGCGGCCGAGCCGAAGCGCTCCCGGGCGAAAGTCTCGCCGATGACCACCACCCCCTCGTGCCCCAACCCGTACTCCTCCGGCGTGAACAGGCGCCCCGCGGCCGGACGCAGGCCGAGGAGCTCGAAGTACCCCGGCGTCACCCCCTCGCCCTCGACCCGGCGGCCGCCCTCCTCGCCGGTCACCAGCAGGCGGACGCGCGCGGTCGCCTCGAACGCGTCGAAGGCGGTGACGTCGGCGAGCCGCTCGAGCAGGGGGTAGGAGAGCTCGAGCCGCGGCGCCTCGGGCTCGCTCACCCAGACCCGGACGAGCCGCTCGGCGTGGGGGAAGGGCAGCGGCCGGACGAGCGCCGAGCCGATCAGGGTGACCATGGTGCCGACCGAGGCGGTGCCGATGGCGAAGCAGGCGATCGCCGCCACAGTGAGCCGGCGGGGTACGGCCAGGCGTGCCCTGTGGTCCCACAGACGTCCGCTCATCGGGGTCTCCTCCCGGGTTCTCGAGCCGGCGGGCCGAACCGCTCGCCGCGGTCCTCAAAGCGCGTTTCGTGCCACCCTACGAGCCATGGACAAATCCTGTATTCCCAGAGAGTTGCGCGATCGGTCCCGGTCCGCCCATCAGCCCCGCCGTTCGCTCCCGAGACGGGCGGTCCCGTTCCCGGACAGGATGGCGGAGCGGCGCCGGGGAACCCCGAGCCCGTCTCGCGCCATTCTTACAAGCCCCGCCGCTCCGGCCCCCCATTCTTGCGCTCGCGCTGGCGGCTGCCGAGCCGGTGGGCGGGAGCGAGGGCGCCCCGTCCCCTCGCCGGGCGGTGCCCCGGGCCGCTGGCCCGGAACTTGCTCCCTGTGTTCGTAGCGAAGGGGTTCGAGGCCGAGCCCGGGACATTCGATGACTTGAGCTGGAGGACTGACAGATGACCGCTCTGACCGCCCCCATCAAGCACGTCCAACACTGGGTAGGAGCCTGGCCGTGGGTGACGGCTAGCCCGCTCGAGGCGGCGCGGTCACGGGTTCGCAACGGGGACGCCCTGGCCTCGTACCTCTTCGGCATCTTCTCCCCCCTGCCGCTCCTCGGCCTGCTCTTCGGGCTACCGGCGCTGGTGCTCGGCGCCCGTGGTCTCCGGTACGCCCGGGAGAACCCTGGAGCGGGGGGCATTCTCCAGTGCCGGATCGGGATGGCGCTGGGTGGGTTCTTCGCCGTGGTCTACCTCGCGGTCGGCGGCTTCCTGGCCGCCGTCCTCCTGACCTAGGGTTTCAGTCCACGGCCGTACGCCGACGGGGCCGGCTTCCTCCGCGGGGGAAGCCGGCCCCTGGCGCGTCAGGGCTAGGGGCTAACTCTCGCCCGCGAGCGCCACGGCCAGGGCCTCCCGGTAGGGCGGGCGGACCACCCCGACCTCGGTGACGATGGCGGTGATCAGCTCGGCCGGGGTGACGTCGAAGGCCGGGTTGGCGGCCGCCGTCTCCTCAGGCGCGATGCGGGTGCCGAAGACGTCGGTCACTTCGTCGGCGGAGCGCTCCTCGATCGGGATCCCGGCGCCGGTCGCGGTCGCGAGGTCGACCGTCGACAGCGGCGCCGCGACGTAGAACGGGACGCGGTGGCGCTCGGCCAGCACCGCCAGTACGTAGGTGCCGACCTTGTTCGCCGTGTCGCCGTTGGCAGCGATGCGGTCGGCGCCGACGACGATCCGGTCGACCAGGCCGCGGGCCATGAGCGAGCCGGCGCTCGAGTCGGTCACCAACCGGTGGGGGATGCCGAGCTTGCGGAGCTCCCAGGCCGTGAGCCGGGCGCCTTGGAGGAGCGGCCGGGTTTCGTCGACCCAGACCTCTCCCAGCCGGTCGCTCTCCCAGGCCGAGCGGATGACCCCCAGGGCGGTGCCGTAGCCCGCGGTCGCGAGGGCGCCGGCGTTGCAGTGGGTGAGGACGCGATCGCCCTGGGTGAAGAGCCCGGCGCCGTGCGCGCCGATCCGCCGGTTGGTCTCGATGTCCCGGGCGTGGAGCTCCTGCGCCCAGGCGAGGAGTGCGGCCGGCACCTCGCGCTGCGCCCCGGCGGCGAGCGTTCCCTCGAGCACCCGCCGCCCCCGCTCGAGCGCCCAGCCGAGGTTGACCGCAGTCGGCCGCGTCCCGGCGAGCAGCGCCGACGCCGCTTCGAACCGGTCGCGCTGGGCGGCCGGCGGCTCGGCGCCGGCGCCGGCCATCGCCAGCGCCAGGCCGTAGGCCGCCGCCACCCCGATCGCCGGCGCGCCGCGCACCGCCAGGCAGCGGATTGCGTCGGCGACCTCCTCGGGCCGGTCGCAGCGCAGCCACGCCTCCTCCCGCGGCAGGCGGGTCTGATCGAGCAGGGCCAGGTGGTCGCCGCGCCACGCGAGGGGCGAGAAGTCGCTCTCCGGATCCTGGGGCATGACGGCGCCGAGTCTAGCCCGGACCCCGAGGGGCTGATAGCCTCGCGGTCGACCGGCCCCGGTCTCCCGCCGGGGCGCTTCACCCCCGAGGGCCAGCCCAGTGAAAGGCGATCCCCAGACGAAGGGCTTCTCCACCCGCGCGATCCACGCCGGCCAGCCGCCCGACCCCCGGACCGGGGCGGTGACGGTGCCGATCTACCAGACCTCGACCTACGTCCACGAGGAGCTCGGGCGCCACCAGGGATACGAGTACGCCCGGGTCCAGAACCCCACCCGGCAGGCCCTCGAGGAGTGTGTGGCCGCGCTCGAGGGCGGGCTCGCCGGGCACGCGTTCGCGTCCGGGATGTCGGCGATCCAGACCCTGGCGACGCTGCTCCGCTCGGGCGACCACGCGGTCGTCTCGCGCAACGTCTACGGCGGCACCTACCGCCTCTTCCAGCAGGTTCTGGAGCGCTTCGGGCTCGAGTTCTCCTGGGTCGACACGACCGACCTCGATGCCGTCCGCCGCGCCGTCGGCGGCCGCACCCGGCTGGTCCTCATCGAGACCCCGACCAACCCGATGATGGACGTCTCCGACGTCGCCGCGGTCGCCGAGATCGCCCACGGCGCCGGGGCGCTCCTGGCGGTCGACAACACCTTCATGTCGCCCTACTTCCAGCGCCCGCTCGCGCTCGGGGCCGACATCGTGGTCCACTCGGCGACCAAGTTCCTGAACGGCCACAGCGACTCGGTCGGTGGGGTGCTGGTCTCCTCGCGCGAAGAGGACGCCGAGTGGTTCCGGTTCGTCTCGAAGTCGGCCGGGGCGATCCTGGCGCCCTTCGACTGCTTCCTGGTGCTCCGGGGGCTGAAGACCCTGGCGGTGCGGATGGAGCGCCACGAGGCGAGCGGCCGTGCGGTGGCCGCCTTCCTGGCCGGCCACCCGAAGGTGGGGAGGGTCCTCTACCCCGGCCTCCCCGAGCACCCGGGGCACGACGTCCAGCGGCGCCAAGCGAGCGGCTTCGGTGCGCTCATCAGCTTCGAGCTCGGGGACGCCGCGGTGGCCAAGCGCTTCCTCGACCGCCTGGAGGTGATGAGCCTCGCCGAGAGCCTGGGCGGGGTCGAGACCCTGATCTCCCACCCGGCGTCTATGACCCACGCCTCGGTGCCCGAGCCGATGCGCCGCGAGCTCGGGATCACGGACGGGATGGTCCGGGTGTCGGTCGGGCTCGAGGATCTGGCCGACCTGCTCGGAGACCTCGAGCAGGGGCTCGAGGCAGTCTAGACCGCCGCGGGACCTACTCGTCCTCGTCCAGCACCGCGAACGAGAGCTCGTCCTCGTCCTCCTCGTCGGCGAAGTCGGCCTGCTTGTCGGTCGCCGAGGCGATCCAGCGCAGGAAGCTCGGGTCCCCCTTGCCGACGTCGAAGGTGAGGATCTCCGGCAGCTCGTAGCTGTGGAGCTCGCGGATGGTGGCCGCCGCCGCGTCGAACTCGCTCTCCAGGGTCTTGGCGATCAGCAGGAACTCGGTGTCGCTGCAGATCTTGCCCTTCCAGCGGTAGGTCGAGCGGATGCCCGGGACGATGTTGACGCAGGCCGCCTGGCGACGGGCGATCAGCTCCCGGGCGATCAGGTTCGCCTGCTCCTCGGTCCCGACGGTGGTGACGACGGCAGTCGCCCGCATGGCCGACAGCCTACTCCAGCAGGCGGAAGGGCGTCAAAGCTCAGCGCCAGGTCTGGGTCCGGTGGTCGTAGGCGATGACCTTGATCTTGCCGGTCCGGCCGAAGACGCGGACGGCGGCGAGGTGGCTCTTGCCGTCGGTGAAGTAGAGCGAGCCGGGGGTAGAGGAGCCGATCGGGCTGAAGGAGACCATGTCGGACTGATTGAAGCGGATCGGGTCCTCGAGGCGGGTCATGCGCCTTCCGGAAGCGGGGTCTCGGGGAGGCGGCCCGGGCGGGAAGCCGAGGTGGACCGAGGCGCCGACCCTCCGGAGCGGGCGCCAGCCCTGGAGCTCGGGGTCGGTGCCCGAGGAGATGTCGTCCTTTCGGACACCGTCGCCGTCGCCGTCGCCGAAGACCGCCCACCAGACCGCCTCGCCGCGGCGCTCGAAGCGGAGGGCCACATGGCGGTTAGAGCGAACCGCGGTCATGCGTGCGAGGCGTAGCGCGGTCGCGGTCTCGGTCGCCGCCAGATTCACCCGCAGCCGGGCCGTGGCGTCGAGGATCGACGGCACGCCGAGGGCGGCGACGAGCCCGAGGATCGCGAGCACCGTCAGAAGCTCGAGGAGGGTGTAGCCGTTCGCGCCCGGTCGCCCGCGGTCGGGTGTTGCCGGCGCTGGTCGAGGGGACATGGGGCCTCCTTGGTGGGGTGGGGAGAAAGGCCCGGCCGGGGGGACCCCCCCCGGCCGGGAGTCGGAGACGATCGGCGCTCAGCGGCCGCCGTCGCCCGAGTCGAGCTCGGAGGCCCGGACCTTCTCGGTGAGGGTGGTCGCGCCCTCGATCGCAACGTAGGGCTCGAGCAGCTCGTAGGTCCGCTCGCCGATGCCCCGCACCAGCAGGAGGTCCGCCTTGGCCTTGAACGGGCCGTTCTCCTCACGGAACTCGACGATCCGCGTGGCGGTCGACGGGCCGATCCGGGGCAGCAGGGCGATCTGGTCGGCGTCGGCCGAGTTGACGTTGACGACGCCCTGGGGAGCCGCGGCGGCCGGCACGGCGCCGACGACGAAAGTCAGGACCAGGAGCGCCGAGAGGGCGCGCTTCGACAGGTGGAAGAAAGCCTCGTGAGTCATGGGTCGATCTCCTTTTCGAGTCCATCGGTTTGGGTTCGGTGCTTCGCTTCGTTCGACTTCTCTGTCACTGCCTCACTGCGTGGGGCCGCGCTCCTCGGGAGGGGCCCCGTTGCCTCACCAGCGCGTATCGCGCGTTCGCTTCCTCGTCGGCTCTCACCTCCTCTCTCCGGTTCGCGCCCCGCTAGATCAAGTCCCGAACCAGGTGTGCCAGGAACGCTTAAATAATTGATAACAAGTGATTTACGCCGCCGACCCGGGCGGACGGAGACGGGCTCGGCGTCAAACGATCTGGACAGCGGCCGGGGAGTCGGACGGCCGGAGCCCCCGTCCACCGGGCGTGGGCAGCCGGTACGGAGCATGTCCAGGGATCTGGACGGAGCCCGCGCCTTCCCGGCCTGGGCGGCCGGCGAATCGCGCGACGGTGGCCGTCCGCGCGCTTGTCCAAGGATCAGGACAGGCCGTTTCCGGCGCTCCTCGGGCCCTCTGAGCGGCGGCTGCCCGCGGCTCGCTGAGGGCGCCCGGGGGGTCCCTCGGCGCCCCGGCGCCCGGGCCGAGGTGGCAAGGAGGTTGCTGGGGGAGGCGGAGGAGGTGTAGAACCGTGCCCGAGGGCGGCAGGAACTCAAGGGTCGGTGGCGGGGAGCTGGATCAAGGAGGAGCGATGAGAGCGATGAGAAGACTCTTGGGGCTCGGGTCGGTCGCTGGGCTACTTCTGACCGTGGCCCTGGTCGGCGGCCGGGTCGAGGGGCGGGGGGAGGAAGGGCAGGAGGCGGAGCGATTCGAGGTCGACCCCCGGGGGTCGTGGGTGGGGGCGGTGACCGAGAAGGCCGGGGTGCTGGGGTTTCTGGGCCACCGTCACGCGGTGTTGGTGACCGAGTGGCAGGCCGAGGTCGACTGGCGGCCGGAGGAGCCCGCGGCCTCCCGCGCCACCGTCACCGTGGCCGCGCGCTCGCTCCGGATCGACACCGAGCGCGCCCGC
>DATKCC010000340.1:0-2325 GCA_035513375.1 Thermoanaerobaculia bacterium
CCCCCCACCGCCGCCTTGAGCACCGCCTCCAGGTGATCGGCGATGCCCCGGGCGATCTCCGGCTTGCCCACCATCCGGCGCGGCTCCCCCTCGCCGGTCACCAGATACGCCACCTGCTCGTCCCCCGGCCCCATCTCCTCCCCCCGGTTCGCCACCACCGCCTGGTACCCCTCGGCGAGCCGCCGCCGGGCGATCGCCAGCAGCTCCTCCCGCCCCACCCCCTCCTCCAGCTTGAAGGTCACCATGTAGAGCTTCGGGAACCGCTCCCGGACCTCGCGGATCACCTTGGCCGTCGGCACCAGCTCGAGCGCCCAGGACTCCGCGCCGCTCGGCGTCTTGCCCGAGCGCTCCTCGAGCGGCCGGTAATCGGCGACCGCCGCCGTGAACACCCCGAAGCGGTGGCCGGCCGCCGCGATCTCCTCGCTGACCAACCGCCGGTAGTCGTCGTAGGTCTTGGCCAGCACGATCGACAGATGGGCCGGCGGCTGGAAGGCGCCCTGGCCCTGGATCAACCGCACCGCGGCGCCCCGCAGGTAGAGCTCCTCGGCGATCCGCGCCCCCAGCCGGCCGCTGAACCGGCTGGTGATCCGGCGCACGCCGTCGATCGCCACCGGCGTCGGGCCGCCGGTCACCAGGACCGGCACCCCCTTGAGCGGTGAGGCCGAGACCGCGCGGCAGACCTCCGCCACCAGCACCTCCTCCGGGGGGAGGTTGTGCTTGCCGTAGTCCTCCCGGGGCGGGATCACGCGGACGCCGAGCCCGGCCAGGCGCTCGAGCGATGCGGTCAGGATCGAGGTGTGGAGGCTGCCGTGCATCGTCGGCGCGACCAGCACCGCGGCCTCTCCCTGCTCCATCCGGCCGAGGGCCGAGGCGAGGGTCGCGGTGACCGCCGTGTCGGCGATCCCCAGGGCGAGCTTGTTGAGCGTGTTGTAGGTCGCCGGCGCGACCAGGAAGGCGTCGAACGGCGCCTCGTCCGAGAGGTGCTCGGCCCGGGCCGTCAGCCGGTCGACGACCGCGTGCCGGGTCGCCCACTCGAGCGCCTCCCGGGCGACGTAGCGCAGGCCCTCGTCCGAAGCGAAGGCCACTACCTCCGCCCCCTGGCGGCGCAGAGCCCGGGCGAGGATCGGCGTGCGGTAGGCGGCGATGCCGCCGGTCACCAGCAGGGCCACCCGCTGGCCCGCCAGGTGGTCGCCCTCCTCCCGGACCTCGCGGTCGGCGAGCTCCGAAGGGGGAGGCGGGGTGAAGTCCCAGTCGGTCATGGCGGTGGGCGGGGAGCGAGGAGAGAAGCGGAGTCTACCCGACCCGACGCCGCCCACCCCCCCTCGGCGCCCGCGGGATAGACTCCTCGACCCCGCGGGGCCTCGCCCCGGCCGGATGGGATCGAGGGACCCCCGTGAAGAGACCGCAGGACCGCATCCGAAACTTCTCGATCGTCGCCCACATCGACCACGGCAAGTCGACCCTCGCCGATCGCCTCCTCGAGCGCACCGGCTCGGTCTCCGAGCGGGACATGAAGGAGCAGCTCCTCGACGACATGGATCTCGAGCGCGAGCGCGGGATCACGATCAAGGCGCACGCCGTCCGCATGCGCCACCGGGCGCCCGACGGCGAGGAGTACCTGTTCAACCTGATCGACACCCCCGGCCACGTCGACTTCTCCTACGAGGTCTCGCGCTCGCTCGCCGCCTGCGAAGGGGCGCTGCTGGTGGTCGACGCCGCGCAGGGGGTCGAGGCCCAGACCCTCGCCAACGCCTATCTCGCGATCGAGGGCGACCTCGAGCTCGTGCCGGTGATCAACAAGATCGACCTGCCGGCGGCCGACCCGGACCGGGTGCGCGAGCAGATCGAGAACGTCGTCGGGATCGACGCCTCGGCGGCGGTCCTCACCTCCGCCAAGACCGGCGAGGGGGTCGACGAGGTCCTGCGGGCGATCGTCGAGCGGGTGCCGCCGCCCTCGGGCGACCCCGGGAAGCCGCTCAAGGCGCTGCTCTTCGACTCCTGGTACGACCCCTACCGGGGGGTCGCCTGCCTGGTGCGGGTGATCGACGGCGCCCTCGCTGCGGGCGAGAGGATCCGCTTCATGGCCTCCGGCCGGACCTATCAGGTCGACGAGCTCGGGGTCTTCGAGCCCAAGGCGCGGCGGGTCCCGGCGCTCTCGGTCGGCGAGGTGGGCTACGTCTACGCCGGGATCAAGGACCTGATCCAGGCGCAGATCGGCGACACGATCACCCATCCCGGCCGGCCGACGGAAAAGGCCTTCCCCGGCTTCCAGGAGGTCATGCCGATGGTTTTCGCCGGGCTCTACCCGGTGACCGCCGACGACTA
>DATKCC010000341.1:0-2760 GCA_035513375.1 Thermoanaerobaculia bacterium
CGGATTCACCGGCCACACCGACTATCTCGCCGAGAGGGCCGGCCTCGGGCGCTACGGTCGGGACTACCTGATGGCCTTCCTCGCTCCGGACCTGCGGGTGGCGCTGCTCTCGACCCACCTCCCGCTGCGCGAGGCGCTCGAACGGGTGACCGAAGAGGCGATCGTCGAGGCCCTCGTCTGCCTCGACCGCCACGCGCCGCCGCTTCGGGGCTCGGGCGGCGCCGGGGCCGCCGACCGCGCCGAAACCCGCCCGCGGATCGCGGTCGCGGGGCTCAACCCCCACGCCGGTGAAGGCGGGCTGCTGGGCGACGAGGAGACCGTCCGGATCGCCCCGGCGGTCGCTGCGGCGCGGCGCCTGGGGATCGACGCCCGCGGGCCGGAGAGCGCCGACTCGCTCTTCGCCCGCGCCCGCCGCGGCGAGCTCGACTGGGTGCTCGCCCTCTACCACGATCAGGGGCTGATCGCGGTCAAGACGGCGGCCTGGGGCGAGGCGGTCAACCTGACTCTGGGCCTGCCCTACCTCCGGACCTCGGTCGACCACGGCACGGCCTTCGCCATCGCGGGCACCGGTCAAGCCGACGCGGGTCCCCTCCAGCGAGTGGTCGAAGTCACCCTCGATCTGCTCTCGCGGCGCTGAGGTAGCCGAAGCGTTTTCCCGGTGGGCCAAGGCCCACCCTACGATCACGCGGGAGGGAGGCGGGACGCCTGGAGAACCGCTACCGGTTCGGGGGCGGGCCGGGGCTCCCGTGGGCACCGCCGCACTAAGTGCGGTGGTCGGGCGTCTAAGGCGAGACCGCTTCCGATCGGCTCCGTGACCACCGAGCGCCCCGCGTCGAGCCGAAGCCGAGGCGCGGCCAAACGCCCCGTCTACCGAGAACGCCGCGCCGTCCCGGAGGAGGGGAGCCCCGGTCCGCCCCTCACCACGACCCCAGGGACGAGCCCAAGCTCCTACGCAAAGTGCCGCAGACACCGCGCCGTAGTCTCTTTCAGCTCCGGGCGGGGCACCACAAGATCCAGGAACCCGTGGTCGAGCAAGAACTCGCTGCGCTGGAACCCCTCGGGCAGGCTCTGACGGATGGTCTGCTCGATCACCCGCGGGCCGGCGAAGCCGATCAGGGCGCCGGGTTCGGCGATGTTCAGGTCCCCGAGCATGGCGAAAGAGGCGGTGACGCCGCCGGTCGTCGGGTCGGTCAGGATCGAGAGGAAGGGCAGGCGGGCCTCCCTGAGCCGGGCGAGCGCCGCGGCGATCTTGGCCATCTGCATCAGCGAGAGCACCCCTTCCTGCATGCGGGCGCCGCCTGACGCCGAGACCACGATCAGGGGCTGGCCGGCCTCGAGCGAGCGCTCGATCGCCCGGGTGATCTTCTCCCCGACGACCGAGCCCATGGAGCCGCCCATGAATCGGTACTCCATGACCGCGGCGACCACCGGGATCGAGTCGACGTGCCCCTCGACCACCACCACCGCGTCGTTCTGACCGAGGCCGCTCTGGTAGCTCTTGAGCCGGTCGCGGTAGCGCTTGGTGTCCCGGAAGCCCAGCGGATCGGTCGGGCGGATCCCTTCGAACAGGCGGCGGGGCTCCTCCTCGTCGAACAGGAGCTTGATGCGCTCGCCCGCGTCGATCCGGAAGTGGTAGCCACACTTCGGGCAGATCCGGAGGTTCCGCTCCAGCTCCTTGGAGTAGATGACCTCCTTGCACCCCTCGCACTTGACCCAGAGGCCCTTCGGCACCGAGCTCTGGGGGCGCTCGCCGGCAGCCGGCTTGGGCTTCGACTGCTTCTTGAACCAGGCCACCCCGTCACACCAGCCGTTCGTCGCCTTCCTCGTCGGCGAGGTCGTTCGCGACCCCCAGGCGCAGGCAGGCTGCGTCGTACATCTGAAGCGCCGCCTTCTTGGCGTTCTGGAGCTCGGCCAGCCGGTCCTTGACCTTTGCCAGTTCCTCCTCGATGAGCCCGTCGAGCTCCTCGATCTCCTTCTTGGTGACGCTCAGGGTGTTCTCGTAGAAGGCCTTCTGTTCGTCGTTGAGGCTCATCGCTGTCTCCACAATCGCCGCGTCACACGCAGCACTGGGTGGCCCGGGGCCGCCGCGAGCCGGGCGAGCGGGTCACAGTTGGAACGGGATCCTCAGGGTCGTCCACATCTTGACCCGCACACCGTTCTTCGTAGCGGGCTGGAAGGTGGCGCTTCGGGCGGCTGCCAGAGCGGCCTCTTCGAGGCCCACGTCCTGGGCTGCGCGGCGGACGATACGCACGTCGGCGACCTTGCCGGTCTCATCAACCAGCACCGAGACCACCACCTCGCCCTCCACCCGGAGCCTCCGCGCGATCGGAGGATACTCCGGTTTTACGAACCGTACAAGCTTCGGAGGCTCGACGCCCGGGCCCATCGACACCAGCTCGCCCTCGCGGACCGCCGGTGCCGGGACGGGTGCCGGCTGGGGCGCCGGCTGCGGAGGGGGTGGCGCGGGAGGCGGTGCGACCACCGGCTCGGGGGCAGGGGAGCTCGCCGGGGCAGCCTCGGGCGGCGCCGAGACCTCCTCGACCGGCGCCGCCCGGGGCGGCTCGGGCGCCGGCGTCGGCGCCGCCGGCTCGGGGGCCGGTGATGGTACCGCCGCCGGTGCCTGGGTCTGGCTCTCCTGGAGCTCGGTGAGCTGTTGCTGGAGCGCCCGCTCCCGGGCCGCGAGCTCGGCCTCGAACTGGCGCCGGAGCGCCTCCTCGCGCTCGGCGAGCTTCGCTTCGATCCCTTGCTGAAGCTCCTCGG
>DATKCC010000342.1:0-2434 GCA_035513375.1 Thermoanaerobaculia bacterium
ACTTGGCGCCGCACTCGGAGCACTCGTGTCTCTGTCCAAGGTCCGCCATCTGGCACTCCTTCGATTGCCGCGCCCCCCCGCGGAAGGTCGCGAAGGTAGCACCAGGCCCGGAGCCTGTCAACCGAGCGGGAAGCAGCCGAAACCGGGAGCGGATAGGATCGCGGAGCGGCCGGTCCCGGATCGCTGAGCGGCCCCAATCAGGGGAGCGAACAGGGGCCGCGCGGGCGACGCCGAGGGAGGTTGCGATGGGTGACCGGGATCCGGAGGACGACACCATCTACAAGGTGCTGATCAACCACGAGGAGCAGTACTCGATCTGGCCGGCCGATCGGGAGATCCCCCCGGGTTGGGACGAGATCGGAAAGACCGGCACCAAGGTTGAGGTGCTGGACTACATCGAGGAGGTGTGGACCGACCTGCGGCCCCTCTCCCTGCGCCGGTGGAGGGAGAAGATGGAGCGGGCGCGCGCCGGGGGGGGCGCCGGCTCGGGATCCGGCGAGCCGTCCTGATCCGGGTCGCCGGCCTCGAGCCTTAGCAGCCCGTGGTGGAAGTCCGTGTGGCCGCGTTGCGAGCGCCGTGGGGCCGGATACAAGGCGCCGCGACACAGGCGATGCCGAGCCATCGTCGAGGAGCGGGAATGCCGTAGACGGCCCCACGCCGTCGCAACCGGGACCAACTCTCGTGGAAGGCTGAGGATCGCCACGAGAGTTGGTGGGGCGCATGGGGGTTGCGGGCGTCTGCTGCGTTGCTCGTCGTCTACGATGGCCCCGCATCGCCTCCCGGGTACCCGCGCCCGAAGGGGGTGGGTGGCGCCTTGCATCCATCCCGCAAGACCCATGCGCGCGGCCGCACGGACTTCCACCACGGGCTGTTAGCGCTGCCGCACGAACCCCAGCGGACGCTGGCGACGGATAGTCTCCCCGACGTGGACCGGAAGGCCGAGGATTCTCCGCTCAGACCCCGGTGGCCGGCCGCTGCGCCCGAGGCGCCGCCGGCGGTGGGGGAGGTCCAGCTCTGGCTGGCCGACCTCGACCGGCCGCCGGTGCCGCTCGCGGTCCTGGCAGCGACCCTCGACCCGGAGGAGCGGAAGCGGGCGGGCCGCTTCCGCTTCGAGGTCCACCGGCGCCGCTTCACCGCCGGCCGCGGGCTGCTCCGGCGGCTCCTCGGGGAGCTCCTGGGGGTGGCGCCGGAGACGCTGGTCTTCGCCTACGGCGAGAAGGGCAAGCCCCGGCTGGTCGCTGGCGCGGCCGCGCGCCGGGAGGGTCCGCGCTCGCTCCAGGGGTCGGAGCTCGAGACCGGGCTCCGGTTCAACCTGTCGCACTCCGCGAACGGAGCGCTCCTCGCCGTCGCCCGCGGCCGCGAGCTGGGGGTCGACCTCGAGGCCCTCCGGCCGATGGACGACGCCGAAGCCCTGGTCGAGCGCTTCTTCCACCCGGCCGAGCGCCGGGTCTTCGCCGGCCTCGAGGCCGACCGGCGCCTGAGCGCCTTCTTCTCCGGCTGGACCCGCAAGGAGGCCTATCTCAAGGCCCGCGGCGACGGCCTCTCCTTGCCGACCACCGAGTTCGAGGTCGCCCTCGCCCCCGGCGGCCCGGAGGGCCTGATCGGCTTCGAGCGCGAGCCCCAGGAAGTCGGCCGTTGGAGCCTCGAGGCCCTCGAGCCCGCCCGAGGGTTCCTGGGCGCACTCGCGGTCGAGGGACCCCCGCCGGAGCTCCGAGAGCGCTTCTGGACTTCGGAGTAGCGAGCGCTCGCTGGACCATCCCCGCCAGCTACCGGTCGGTGCGGCGAGCTATGACCGTGACCGGGAGGGGGAGAGTTTCCGAAGCAACGAACCGGAGTCGCGTGGCGCAGCCGGGCGTAGTTCCTCGGAGGCGCGTTCCAGCCGGAGAGGAAGCTACCCCGGCGGAGCCCTTGGGACGCATCTCGAAGTCACCCCGAAGCTCGGCGAGCGCCGGAATTCGCCTATCCCCCGCTGAGTTGCCTCTTGTAGCCGGCGCTGCCCGCCGGTATGATCGCTGCTTCCCCTCCGTCTCTTCCGGCGGGAGGGTCCTCCGGACGAGATCGAGGACCGTGAGATCCATGCCCCCTGCCACCCGCGCCGCCGCCGCCGTCCTCCTCCTCGCCGCTCTCACGTCCGCTCCGGCCGTCGCGGCCCAGCCGGCGCCCGATCCCGACGCGCCCGGCCTCTCGAGCGGCGAGCGGATCCGCGCGCTCTTCGACCGCGTCCGGATCGAGCAGGAGGCACTCCGCTCCCTCGAGGCTCGCTTCGTTCAGCGCAAGGAGAGCGAGCTCTTCGTCCGCCCAGAGGAGGCGCGCGGGGTGTTCTCCTTCCTCGCCCCAGACCGGGTGCGCTGGGAGTTCATCTCCCCCGACCCCATGACCGTGCTGATCGACGACCAGAGCATGACCACCTGGTACCAGGACCTCGAGCGGGCCG
>DATKCC010000343.1:0-8602 GCA_035513375.1 Thermoanaerobaculia bacterium
CCCGCTCTGGTGGTAGAGGCGCAGGAGGTAGCGGTTCTTGAGCGAGTGGTAGTTCACCTCGGGGGACATCGCGGCACGGCGCTCCGGCAGATTCGCCCGCCGGTGCTCGCAGAGCCCGGCCGGCTCATAGAGGACCTCCCAACCGCGCTCGTTCAGGCGGAAGGCGAGCTCCGCGTCCTCGCGGAAGGTGTGGAAGCGCGCGTCGAAGATCTCGCCCTCGACCGCGGCGTCCTCGAGCGCGCGGCGGGCGAAGAGGGAGGCGGCGCCGGTCGCCCCGAACACCCGCTCGGGCCTGCCGAGCTGCCCTCGGTCCGCCTCGCCGGAGCCCCGGTCGAGGTGTCGCCAGGTGGGCAGGAGGCGCATGCCGCAGGCGTCGAGGATTCTCGGGTCGCCCGCGCCGCCGCCGGTTCCGATCGGCCGGAAGCGCACCAGCCTTCCGGTCACCGCGCCCACCGCCCGGCCCCGGTGCGCCTCCCGCTCGGCGCGCGCGATCAGGCGCTCGGCGTAGTCCGGCGCCGGCCGGGCGTCGGCGTTGAGGGTCAGCACCCAGGGGGCGGTCGAGCGGGCCAGGGCCTCGTTCATCCCGCCGGCGAAGCCACGGTTGTCCGGCAAGGGGCAGAGCTCGTAGCGCACGCCGGCGCTCGGCGCGAACGCCCGTGCCGCGGCGAGCGTCGCGTCGCGGCTCGCGCAGTCCACGACCACGATCTCGAGCGGCCGGGTCTCCAGGGCGACCGCCGCCGCGAGACAGGCCGGGAGGTCGCGCGCCTCGTTGTGGGTCACGATGCAGACGGCAAGGCGGGGCGGCGCGCTCACGGCGCCCCCTCCCGGACCCCCGCCGGAGCCCACTCTCGGGCGAGGTCCGCCGGTCGCCGCCAGCCGCTCGCCGCGCCCGCGGCCACTGCGGCGAGGCCACGGGCCGCTTCGCGCCGGCTGGCAGCCCGCCGGGGCTTGCGGAGGGCCAGCAGCAAGGCCCGCAGGCCCATCCCCAGCGGCAGCAGCAGGTGCGCCGCTCCCGCCCAGCCCCGGCCGTGGTGCTTGGCGAGGTATCGCGTGAGATTCCGGTAGTAGAGCCAGAGGAAGCTCCGGAAGCCGAGCCGTGGAACGCTCGCACCGAGGCGGTGGCGGAACCGGGCGGCGGGCCAGTAGCGGATCGGCAGGCCGGCCTCGCCGAGCCGCCGCGCGAGGTCCACGTCCTCGAACCAGGCGGGGAAGAAGCGCTCGTCCATCCCCCCTACGGCCTCCCAGGCGGAGCGCCGCACCAGGAGGGCGGCCGCCGCCGGTTGGCCGACGGCAGTGCCGGCCAGCGGCTCTCGCCGAGGTCCCGAGGCGGAGGGCAGGAACAGCGCCTCGAGGACGAGTCGCCCCGGGCCCGGGAGGGGCTTGAGCTGCCAGCGCCACTGTGGCTCCCCCGAGGGTCCCTCGAGCCTGGGCGCCAGGCCGGCCGCTCCGGGGTGGGCGGCCAGCCCCGCGAGCAGGGCCTCGAGGGCGCCGGGCTCGGGCCGGGCGTCGGGGTTGAGCATCAGGAGAGCCTCCCCGCGAGATTCGCTGACCCCCCGGTTGGCACCCCCGGCGAAGCCCAGGTTCCGGCCCGGAGAGATCACGCGGACCGCGGGGTCGTCCGCATGGGCACTCGGCCCGCCGCCGGAGCCATTGTCGACCACCACGAGCTCGAAACGCGGGTCGCGGGGCCAGGCGCGGACCAGCTCGGCGAGCGACCCCTCGTCGTGCCAGTGGACCGCGATCCCGGAGAGGAGCGGGCGGATTCTCGGCCTGCGGCTCACGGCGCCTCCACGTCCGGTGGTGGGCCGGCCGCCCCTTGGAGCTCGCGCGGGGCGAGCAGCGGCGGCCCGCTCCGGAGGTAGGCGGGCAGCCGCCACGCTGCACGCCCCCAGCCGAGGCCGAGCCCGATGGCGCGGCCGAGCTCCCCGCGGCCGAGCGCACCGAGGAGATCGGCGAGATCCCGGGCCGCGAGCCACGGCAGGTACCGCCAGAAGGAGCGCCCGAGGAGCCGGGCCGCTACCAGGTGGCGGTTGCCGTAGACCCGCCGCCAGCGCCCCGCTCCGCTCCCCGCGGTCAGCGAGCCGCCGTGCCGGGCCCGCGCCGCGGGCACCGAGAGGGCACCGTACCCCGCCGCGCGGAGCCGGGCCGCGAGCTCGACGTCCTCGTAGTAGGCGCCGAGCCCGCGGTCGAACACCTCGGGGGCCGGCGGGGCGCCCCCCCGCGGTCCGGGCACCGCCCGCCGCGGGGGCAGGGCGACGGCGAGGAGGGCCTCACGGCGGTAGAGGGCCGCCGTCGCCGAAGCGCCGAAGACCTCGCGCGCCGGCGGCTCACTCGCCCCTGGGGGCGCCGGCGGGGGAGCCGGCTCGCCGTGTCCGAGCTGTACCGCCTGGAGCCATCGGTTCCAGCCGAGCCCCCAGCCGTCGGCCCGCTCCGGGTCGCCGGCGAGCAGGTTCACCCCCTGGGCGGAGGCCGCCCGGGGAGCGCCCTCGAGCGCCGACAGGAGCGCCGCGAGCCAACCGGGCTCGACCACTGCGTCGTCGTTGACCAGCGCCACGTAGGTCGCTTCTGCGGCGGCGATCCCGAGGTTGGCTGCGGCGGCGAAGCCGACCGGCCGGGGCAGGTCGATCCGGCGGTGGGCGAGGCCGGGAGCCAGGCGGCGGAGGGTCTCGAGCCCCGCCCCGGCGCCCTGGGCGACGAGGATCAGCTCGGCGCCGGCCCCGGAGCCGCCGGCTCGCTCGCCGCTCTCGGCGCCACCCTCGAGCAGGCCGGCGGCCTCGGCCTCGAGAGCCCTCAGGCACTCGGCGAGGAGCGGGCTCCGTCCAAGGGTCGGCACCACCAGGGCGACCTTCAAAGCCACTCGACCTCCACGCGGTCGAGGAGGAGACCGTTCTGGCGTCCTGCGCGGGGCGGGCCCGTGGCCCGGAGCACCAGCGGCCGGCCGCGCGGTAGCGCGAACGGTCCGAGCTCGATCCGTTGCCAGTCCCCGGCGGAAACGGGCTGCCAGGACGCTAGGGGCTCGTCTCCGGCCAGGAGCTCGAGCGTCAGCGGATCGGGGTTGTTGCGTCCGAACCGGGCCTCGACGGTGACTCGGGCGCGGTCGCCGCCGGGCACCAGCGGGATCTCGACCGACTCTCCCGGGCGGATCACCCAGCCGCCGCGGAAGTTGCTGCGGGTGATGATCCAGGTCTCGGGATGGACGTGGCCGCCGCGGTGGATCACCCACGGGTCCTCGGGCTCGGCGACCCGGGTGGGGAGGAGCGACGCCAGCGCCGGGACCGCGGCTGCAGCCGCCAGGAACAGAGCGGCGCCGGCGGCGAGTGCGGCGCCCGGCGGCTGGCCGCCAGCCTTCCGCCGGTGCCGGGGAAGCCACCAGGCGAGGACCGCGAACGCCGCCGAGAGTGGCGGCCAGAGCCACGAGGCGGGGCGCGGCCGCACGTAGCTCGGGAACAACCGAGCGGCGTCGGCAGCGATCTCCGCCGACAGGGCGTCGAGGAGGCGGGTCCGGCCGTCGGCGAGGTCGTAGCTGGCCCCGGGGACTGCGAGCCAGACCAGGGTGAGCGCCACCGTGGCCGCGCCCAAGACCCCGAGGACGAGCCTGGCTCCAGCTCGATGGCGCTCGGCGAAGAGCGGCACCAGGACGACCGCGAGGAGCGGCAGCAGGACCACCCCGTACCGGAACGGCGGTGACCAGCCGCCGTACCACTCCGCCCGCGGCGCGGCCAGGAGGAGGTACGGCAGGGCCACCGCGGCGAGGTGACCGGCTGCGGCCGAGCGCCGGACGGCGCCCAGGGCCAGGGCGGGCACGGCGAGGAGCCAGATGGGAGAGAAGGCGAACAGGCCGAAGGCGGCGTCCCAGAACAGGCCCAGGAACCCCTCGATCGTGCTCGATAGGGAGACCGCAGGAAGGGTGAGCTCGCTCCAGGAGTGGATCTTGAGCGGGTTGGCGAAGAGCGCTTGGTTGACCACCATCAGCCCGCCGAGCGTCGCCGCGAGCAGGCAGGTCATCGCCACCAGAGCCCGCCGCGCACCGGCGTTGCCTCCAGACCAGCGGAGAAAGGCGACCCCGAGAAGCGCCGCCGAGATCAGGACGAAGCGGATCTTGAGCAGGGGCAGGAGCGCCAGGGCCGAGGCGAGCGGCAGCCACGCGGCCGCCCCGGCGCCCAGGCCCCCTGCCGGGGCGCCGCCTCGCGAGCGCGGCCGCTCGACGATCGCGGTCAGGGCGACGACCGTGAGCACCGCCGCCGGCACCTCTACCCACACCTGGTGGGCGTAGAGGAGGAGCGGCGGAGCCAGCCCGAGAAGACCGCTGGCGAGCAGCCCTTCCCCGGGGTGGTCCGGAAAATACCGCAGGGCGAGGCGGAGGGTCAGCCAGACGAGGAGCGCGGCGAGAAGTGCCATCGCCGCCAGTGCTCCGATCTTGCCGGCGAGCCGGTAGGCCGGGGCGAGGAACAGCGGCAGGAGCGGGTTGTGGCGGGAGTAGACCTGGCCCGCCGGCCCCCGGGGGTCCCCGGGCTGAGGCCCTACCGGGCGCTCCATCGAGAAGCGCCAGTCGGCAGCGGCATAGTTGTTGGCGAGGTCGGTGTCGAAGTCGTAGGCCAGGCTGTGGGCGAGGAGCAGGTAGTAGGGTTCGTCTCCGTCCGGCGCCCGGCGCTCCGCCGACCAGGGGAGCAGGGCGAGGTAGAGGACGGCCGGGACGGCGAAGAAGAGCCACGACGGGCGCGCCCCGCGGTCGGTGGCCGGGCGCTCGCCGAGGAGTGGGCGCAAGGCGTGGAGCTGAGCCCCGGCATGGACGACCGCGAGGCCCAGCAGACCCGCGGCCACGGCCGGGGCGGCGCCGGCGAGGCCCAGGGTTCCCCGGGCGAGGGCGGCGGCCACCAGCGCCACGAGGGCGGCGAGCTCGAAGCGGAGGAGGGCGGCCGGGATCGGCCGCGACCCGCGCCTTCGCGCCGCCCAGGCGATGGCGCCGAAGGCGACCACCGCCGGCGGTACGGCGAGAAGGGTCGTCCGAAGCGGGTCATCCCATCCGCTCATGGCCTGAGCTCCAGGTGGTACACGCTTAGACCGACCGCGGGCGGCAGGTCCGGCCGCAGGCTAAGCTCGATCCCCTCCGCCGGGAACGGCTCGGGGAAGCGCCGGCGCGCCCTGTAGCGGTGGCCGAAGTAGGCGCCTCCGTCCACGGCCACCCACGAGGTCCACGGCTCGGGGGCCGGAGGCTGGAGAGCCTGGAGATCGGGCCGGTCGGCGGCCCACTCGCCGGTATCGGTTCCCACGCGCAGGGTCCAGATGCGATCGGTCCGGCCGGGGCTCTGGAGGCGCAAGGTGGCGATCGGTGTGCCTGCGGGAAGCTCGGCGGAGTTGGCGAGGGCCGAGTCGACCACGATTGCCCGAACCGGAGCGCCGCCGTCGCCGGCCGGGATCGTGGCCGACCAGATCGGCCGCTCCCGGTCGAGGACCAGCGGGCGCGCTCCGAAAAGGGCGGCGCCGGCGGCCGGCAGGTGGAGGAGGACCAGCGCCGCCAAGGCTCCGGCCGCAAGCCGCGCGCCGGCGGTCTCCGGGCCGCCGGCCCATCTCCTGAAGGCCGGGCTGGCCCGGTCGGCCCAACCCGCCCGGCTCACCAGCACCGCCAGGCCGGCCAGGGCTGCGACTCCGGCGACTACCAGGAGCGCGCCGGGCCAGCCGGGCACGATGCCGACGAGCCGCAAGGCGTCCGGGAGGGGCCAGGGCCGCAGCCAGGGGTAGGCCGCGGCCAGGCAGGCAGCGGCCAGGAGCGCCCCGCTCCAGGTTCCCTGGACCGCGGCGAGCGGCCCCCGGCGCGGGACCGCCAGCGCGGCCAGACCGGCCGGGGCTGCCAGGGCGCCCTCCACCAGCACGCCGCGCGCGGCGGCGAAGGCCAGCAGGAGGGCGGCGAGAGCGACCGGCACGCGCTCGCGCTCCGCGAGGGCGAGGGCGGGGACCGCCAGCGGCACCAGGGCGGCAAGGCCTACGACCTCGCCTGCGGGGCGCCCGGCGAGGAGCAGCGCGCCTGCGCATGCCGCCCCGGCGACGGCTGGTCCCGCCCAGGCCCACCCGCCGGTCGACCGCTTCCGGGAGACGGCAAGTGCGACGCCCCCGGCCAGCCCGGCGGCGAGCGAGACCGCCGCCGCGCGCGGATCCCAGGCGAAGGGCGCCGCGAGAATCGTCAGGGCGAGACCCGGCGGGACCAGCCGGCGCCCGCTCTGGAGCAGGTGCCGCCGATCGAGCCCGCCGCCCGGTCCCCAGGCCGCACGGGGATCGCGGGAGAGGAGGCTGGAGGTCGCCGCGAGGGCGAGGAGGGCCGCCAGCGTCGCCGGCCGGAACCCGGGTCCGGCGACCAGCACCGCGGCCGCGGCGAGCAGCGCCCGCCGGCGGCCGTGGAGCCGGGCGAGCGCCAGGACGGCGGCCGCGCCCACTGCGGGGAAGCCGACGAGCAGGACCGCTGCGCGAATGGCCGGTAGCCAGGCGACACCCCCGCCCGGGCCGGCCGCGCCGAGGGCCACGAGCTCGCCACCCCGGAGCAGGACCTGGATCCCCAAAGCCAGGGCCGCCACCGTCACGCCGGGAAGCGCGGGCTCGACGGGCTCCCTGTCGGCTGCCCCCGTGGCCGGCTCCGCTGCCGCGGGGCGGCCGCTCCCGGCCGGGAGCCATCGCCAGGCCGCCACCACCAGCGTGGCAGCGGCGAGGGCCGCCACCACCGCCCCCCGCGTCGGTCCCTCGGGCAGGGTCCATGTCGCCGTCACCACCAGGAGCGGCCCGACTACGCCCTCGACCGCCGGCCGCCGCGCCGCAGCGGCCGCCGCCAGCAGCGCCACGCCCGCCACAAAGGCCAGGTAGCCGGTCTCCGCCGCCGCCACCGGGTCGGCCTGGAACCGCGCCAGCGACGCCATCGCCAGGATCGCCGCGAGCGGCGCCGCCAGGCACGCTCCGAGGGCGGCCGTCGAGCTGTCCGGGCGATGCAGGGTCATGAAGCGGGCGGCGGCGGGAGAGTTCCGCCGGATCTTACCCCGCTGCTACACTGCGCCGCGCCCCGCCATGCTCCCCCGTGCCCTCCTCCGCACCGAGCCCGACCGAGTCGGCCGCGCCCTCGCGGCCCGCCGCGCCGACCCCGGGCTCCTCGAACGCTGGCGCCGCAGCGACGAGGAGCGCCGGGGCACCCTGGTCGAGGTCGAGGAGCTCAAGCGCCGGCGCAACGAGGCGAGCAGTGCGATCGGCGAGCTCAAGCGCCGGGGCGGCGACGCCGCCGAGGAGATCGCGGCCGTCTCCCGGCTCAAGGAGGAGATCGAAGCGCTCGAGGCGCGCCTCGCGGCGGTCGACGGGGATCTCGCCGCCGCCGAGCTCACCCTCCCGAACCTCCCCCACGGGAGCGTCCCCGAGGGCGTCGACGAGACCGCCAACCGGGTCGAGCGGGTCGTCGGCGAGCCGCCCGCCTTCGACTTCGAGCCCAGGGCACACTGGGACCTCGGCCCGGAGCTCGGCATCCTCGACTTCGAGCGCGGCGCCAAGGTCGCAGGCGCCCGGTTCACCGCCTACTTCGGAGCCGGCGCCCGGCTCGAGCGGGCGCTGATCAACTTCATGCTCGACCTCCACACCGGCGAGCACGGCTACACCGAGGTGCTGCCGCCGTTCATCGCCAACGCCGAGTCGCTGACCGGCACCGGCCAGCTCCCCAAGTTCGCGCAGGACCTCTTCCGGCTCGAGGGCTTGCCGCTCTACCTGGTACCGACAGCCGAGGTGCCGCTCACCAACCTCCATCGGGGGGAGATCCTCGACGAGGAGCGGCTGCCGGTGCGCTACGCCGCCTACAGCCCCTGCTTCCGGAGTGAGGCCGGCTCCTACGGCAAGGATGTCCGTGGGCTCATCCGCCAGCACCAGTTCAACAAGGTGGAGCTCGTCCAGGTAACCGCCGCCGAGCGGAGCTACGAGGCTCTCGAGGAGCTGACCGGCCACGCCGAGACCGTTCTCCGGCGCCTGGGGCTGCCCTACCGGGTGGTCACCCTCTCGACCGGAGATATGGGCTTCGCCGCGGCCAAGACCTACGACCTCGAGGTCTGGCTGCCGGGACAGGGGGCCTACAGGGAGATCTCCTCGTGCTCGAACTGCGAGGACTTCCAGGCCCGGCGGGCCGAGATCCGCTACCGCCCGCGAGGCGGCGGCAAGCCGCGCTACGCCCACACCCTGAACGGTTCCGGCCTCGCCGCGGGCCGCACCTTCATCGCCATCCTCGAGAACTACCAGCAGCAGGACGGCTCGGTGACCGTCCCGGAGGCCCTGCGCCCCTACCTGGGCGGCCTCGAGAGGATCGCGCCGCCGGGGGTTTGAGCTCCGGGGCGCGGCGTCACAGATCCTCGCCCTTCGAGCGCGCGAGGTAGAGCGCCAGCTCGTAGGCCACGTTCTGCTCGATCGTCTCGATACCCCCGGCCGCGCCCATCGCGCCGCCCCACGAGTAGCTGCGCTCGTCGGCGAAGCCGGCCACCTCCTCGCCGCTCGCGGCGTCGACCAGCCGGACGGCGAAGTCCATCCGCGCCGCGCCGGCTCCGGCGACGATGCCCCGGGCCACGGCACTCCCGGGCTTGTACTGGGTGATCTC
>DATKCC010000344.1:0-3302 GCA_035513375.1 Thermoanaerobaculia bacterium
GTTGATCCGCTTGAAGTGGTCGAGGTCCGCCAGCACTACCGCCACCCGGCCCCCGCCCTCCCAAGCGCGCGCGAACGCCTCCGCCAGCACGCGCTCGAGATGTCGCCGCGTCGGCACGCCGGTCAGCGGGTCCTCTCGAGCCTCCCGGTCGAGGAGCGCCCGGTGGACCCAGGTCGCAAGCTGGGGCAGCAGGCTGTCCAACCGCTCGATCTCCCCCGGGCGGACCCTGCGCGGGTCGCACCAGAGGCGCAGGCGCGCGAGGCGACGGTCGCCCGCCGAGAGCTCCCTCTCCACCAACCGCCAGGGCCGCCGCCGGTGGATCCCTGGCATCGGTGGCGGCGCCGGCGCGGGCTCGGGCGTGCCGCCATGGAGGACGCCGTCCGGACCGGCCCACCAGCTCTGGACCGTCTCGCCCGCTGATCCCGGCGGGCTCAGGTCCGGGTAGAGGGCGAGCTGAAACCAGTGGAGGTCGAGGAGCCGGAGGCACTCCGAACGGAGCTGGGCCGCGAGGCCGGAGAGCCCGAACCCCGAGACCGCCATCCGGTGGGAAGCGCGGCTCACCCGGGCGAGGTCGATCGCCCGGCGCTCGAACTCTCCCTGCAGGAATCCGAGCCGGGCCGCTTCGGTCGCGAGGAGCGCCACGGCCCAGAGCAGGGCCGTTGCCAGCCCCCAGCCGACGGCGTCCCCCACCCGAGCGATGGCCGCTCCTACCGCCCAGCCGGCGGCGTCGATGGCGAGAGGCGACGTGAAGCGCAAGGAGAGGCCCGGCCGCGGCCGATGGCCGTGCGCGGTCCGCCGTGGGCGGCGGAGCTCCTCGGCGCCCAGCACGAGGAGTGCGAAGACCGCCACGTACGCTCCGCCGCCAACCCCCGCGGCCCGCCAGGAGAACCCCGCGGCCTCGCCTGCGACGGTCCACCCGGCGCCGGCCGCGAGCGTCGCCAGGGCCGCGCGCGCAGATCCCTCGGCCAGCCGCAGCAGCCCGCGGCGCTCGTCCGGGGCGGCCGGCGAAGCCTCCCGGAGAAGGCGCCGCCCGACCCCGCCCAGGAGCGCGCCGGCGACCGCGACTCCCGCCGCCGCGGTCGGCCCCAGGACCAGGATCGCTCCTGGCAGCGTCGCCGCGCCAAGACCGAGGCCCGGCCCGCCGAGCGGCCGGTGGAGGCTGCCCAGCGCGAGGGCGAGGACGAAGGTCACGGCGAGACCGACGGCCGCAAGCCCCGAGGCCGGGAAGGCGGCGCCGGCACCGCCGAGCAGTAGCGACGCCGTCAGAGCGGCGACCGCCAGGACCACCGGCAGGAGCGAGACAGCGAGCTGGCGCGGCACGCCGAGAAGGGTCATGGTTCCGGAGACGGGGCCATTGTACCGGGCTCCGCCTCAGACCATGAGGCCTTACCCCCGGACGGTCCCTCGACCGGTCGGGGCCGAACAGGTACATTCGCGGCCGATGCCCAGCTTCCGCGAGCACGCCGACCGGGCCCTCTTCCCGGAGCTCATGGACGGCGCCTTGCCCTACGTCGAAGCTCGGCGTGCCTTGGCCGACCTCGACCGGGTGAACCGGCTCTTGCTCGGGGTGGCGGCCACCCGAAGGACCCTGGCCCGGCGCCTCGTGGCCGGAGCCGCGGCTCACCGCTGCGTCGCCCTGCTCGACCTCGGGACCGGCAGCGGCTATACCGCCCGCGAGGTCGCCCGCGCCGCCGCCCGGCTGCGCTGCCGGGTGCGGGTCGTCGGCCTCGACCGCCGCCTCGCCCACCTGGTCGCGGGGCGGGAGCTCTCCGGCGCCGGTGGCGACGGTCACCTCCGGGTGGTGGCTTCGGCGGATGCGCTGCCGTTCAGGGACGGGGCCTTCGACTGGACGGTCTCGAACCTGCTCTTCCACCACTTCGGGGGCCTGAGCAACCGCGCCATCCTTGCCGAGATGCGCCGGACGGCCCGGCGCGGCGCCGCGGTCGTGGACCTGCGCCGGAGCCGGCTCGCCGGCTGGCTGATCCGGGGGCTGTTCCCGTTCCTCGGGATCGGCCGGATCGCCCGCCACGACGGGTTGCTGTCGGTCCGCCAGAGCTGGACGGTCGGAGAGGTACGGGAGCTGGTCGCCGACCTGCCGGTGGAGGAGCTCCGGCGGCGGTTCCCGTTCCGGTGGTCGCTCGTGGTGAGGAGCATCTAGCCGCACCCTACCCAGCGGCGAGATCCCTCACCGCCGGCAGCAGACCGAAACCGTCGGCCTCGACGACCGCGGCGACGATCGCCCGCTCGACCGCGCGAGCGGCGAGCACGCCGACCTGGTTCGGGTGGGCGGCGACCTCCCCCCGGGCCAGGGTCACCACCAGGTCGCCGTCGAAGAGCGAGACCGCGGGGGCGAGCGCCCGGTAGAGACCGGCGAAGGCCATCTGGCAGACCTTGGAGGCCGCGAGCCGGGGCAGGGCGGCGTCGGTCATGACCACGGCGAGCGTCGTATTGCCCTCCCAGGCGTGGGCGGCGCCGGCCGGCAGCGCCGCCAGCACCCGCTCCGCAGAGGCGAGCTCGAGTGCGCCCGGCGCCGTGCGGCAGCCAGCGAGCAGCCGCCCGGTGTCCGGATCGCGCACGTCGCCGAAGGCGTTGACCGCGACCGCCGCCGCGACCGTCGGGCCGCCCTCGACCGTGAGGCTGGCGAAGCCGAAGCCGCCCTTCATCCCGCACTCCGGACCCAGGGCCTTGCCCACCGTGGCGCCGGTGCCTGCCCCCACGCTCCCGGCGGCGACCTCGGCCGCCGTCTCAGCCGCTCCTTCGGCTTCGGTGAGGGCTGCGGCCACCAGCTCCGGCCCCGGCCGCGCAGCGGGGTCGCCGAAGGCGAGGTCGAAGAGGATCGCCGTCGGCACCAGCGGGACGACGCCGAAGCCGGTGCTGAAGCCCGAGCTCCGCGCCGCCAGGCGCGCCACCACCGGCTCGGCCGCCGCCAGGCCGAAGCCGCTGCCGCCGGCGAGAACTACGCCGTGGGCCCGGGTGGCGACGTGATTGGGGTTGACGAGCGAGTCGAACTGCCGGGTGCCGGTGGCCGAGCCGCGGACCTCCGCCGCCGCGATGGCACCCTCCGGGCAGAGGATCACCGTCACCCCGGTCATCCCGCGGGTGTCCGACCCGTGGCCGATGGTGAAACCCGGCAAGCTCAGGAGCCGCGAGACGGGGGGGAGCGGCGGGGCGGACATGAGAGGATTGTACGCGCGGCCTCCGGAATAGCCGCGCCGGGTCCGGCCGGTTGTAGCAGGGGGGATCCACGCGAGAAAGGCGGTGCGATGCGCTTCAAACCGATCCACGGGCTCCTGATCGTCCCG
>DATKCC010000345.1:0-5542 GCA_035513375.1 Thermoanaerobaculia bacterium
GATCCAGGGCGAGGGGATCCGGACCATCCGGAGCTCCACCTCGAGAACGTGCCCGGCGAGCCCCATGCCGCCGAGGGTCGCCCGGAAGAGCTCCGGCTCCTCGGCCCGCGAGCATTCGACGATCGCGCCCGAGGCCAGGCGCACGAGGATCCGCGTGACGTGGCGCCCGATCGTGCCGTCCCGGTGGTGGTTCTTGCCGTGGACGTCCGCTGCGATCATGCCCCCCAGGGTGACGAGCTTCGTGCCCGGGGTAACCGGCACGAACCAACCCCGGGGGAGGAACAGGCGGACGATCTCGGCCAGGGAGAGGCCGGCCTCGGCGAGGAGGAGGCCGGTCGCGGGATCGAACGAGAGGATCCGGTCGGCCAGCGCCGACCCGGCGACCTCGCGCACCCCCGGCGGCGGCAGCGCCGAGTCGCCGTAGGAGCGGCCGAGGCCCCGGGTCAGGACCGCCCCCGCGGTCACCGCGGCCAGGTCCTCCGAGCGCACCTCCCGGCCGGGGACGGAATGCCTCCCCCAGCCGGACAAGCGGGGCTCGCGCTTCCTCAACATGAGAGAGAGGTTATCTCGTAGCTCGTAGGGTGCGGCTTGCCGCACCGGGTACCGCCGTGCCACCTTCGATCGGTGCGGCAAGCCGCACCCTGGATCTGCCAGTCGAGCGGTGCGGCAGGGTCGCACCTTACCCCCGCTGGAAGCGGATGGCGGCCCCTTCCGGCAGCAACCCGTGGCTCGCCGCGCGCCGGAGGAGCTCCCCGAGGCCCCGGTGCTCCTCGTCGCGCAGCAGGTAGCTGACGTTCTCCCCGAGGAAGCGGGCGAGCTTCTCGGAGTCGAGTCCGAGCTCCGCCGCCGCTTCCCGCGCGATCGCCGAAAGGGAGGCCAGCCCATAGCGCAGGCTGCTCTTGAGGTAGAAGGTCAGGTCGGGGAGGCTCGCCTCCGGCCGCACCACCCAGAGGCCTGCCACGAGCGGCAGCCCGGTGAGCTCCCGCCAGGCCGCACCCAGGTCGAGCACTTGGTGGCCACCCGGCACCTTGCCGCCGCCGAGTGCGAGCCGCAGCGCCGTGCCGCCGATCAGCAGGGCCGCTTCGCCGCGCTCCAGGCGGGTCCGCCCGGGCTCGTGGGCAGCTCCGGGGAACGGTGTGGTGTCGCTCTCGAGATACTCGGGCTCCAGGCCGTGGCTCTCGGCGAGGAGGATGCGCGCGACCGCCGCAGCGGTGCGGGCGCTCCGCCCCAGGAAGACCCGTCGGATCTCGGAGACCGGCGAGCTCGAGACGAGCAGGAGGCTCCGCGCCTCCCCGGGGAAGGCCACGCAGAGCTCGGGCAACGCCACCAGATCCGGGTCGCGCGCCGCGTCGATCGCGGGCAGGAGCCCGGCGTCGAGCTCGCCCTGGGCGAGGAGCCGGCCGACCAGCGGCAGGGGCTTGAGGACCGGTGCGAAGAGGTCGGCGTGGTGGCCCTTGAGGAACCCCCAGGCGAGAGGCCGGGCGTCAAGGATGTCGCCGATGCCGACGCGAAGCTTAGGCAACTGGAGCTTACTTGGACATGGCGTTGAGGAACTCGGCGTTCGCCTTGGTCTTCGAAAGCTTGTCGAGCAAGAGCTCCATCGACTCGACGGTCGACAGGGGGTTCAGGACCTTGCGCAGCACCCATACCCGGTGGAGCTCGTTCGCCGGCATCAGCAATTCTTCCTTCCGGGTGCCCGACTTGTTGATGTCGATCGAGGGAAAGACCCGCTTGTCGACCAGCTTGCGGTCGAGGTGGATCTCGGAGTTGCCGGTGCCCTTGAACTCCTCGAAGATGACGTCGTCCATCCGGCTGCCGGTGTCGACCAGGGCGGTCGAGATGATGGTCAGCGAGCCCCCCTCCTCGATGTTTCGGGCGGCGCCGAAGAAGCGCTTCGGCCGGTGGAGCGCGTTGGCGTCGATACCGCCGGAGAGGACCTTGCCCGAGGGCGGCTGCACCGTGTTGTAGGCCCGGGCGAGACGGGTGATCGAGTCGAGCAGGATCACCACGTCCTTCTTGTGCTCGACCAGGCGCTTGGCCTTCTCGATCACCATCTCGGCCACCTGGACGTGGCGGGTCGCCGGCTCGTCGAAGGTCGACGAGACCACCTCGCCCTGGACCGAGCGCTGCATGTCGGTCACCTCCTCGGGACGCTCGTCGATCAGCAGCACGATCAAGACCGCCTCGGGATGGTTCTTCTCGACCGAGTGGGCGATCGACTGCAACAGCATCGTCTTGCCCGTCCGGGGCGGCGCCACGATCAGGGCGCGCTGGCCCTTGCCCATCGGAGTGATCAGGTCCATCACCCGCGACGACATGTCGCCCGGCACCTCGAGGTGGAGCCGCTCCTCAGGATAGAGGGGGGTCAGGTTGTCGAAGAAGATCTTGTTCTTCGCCACCTCGGGGTGCTCGAAGTTGACCGCCTCGACCTTGATCAGGGCGAAGTAGCGCTCGCCCTCCTTGGGCTGGCGAACCTGGCCGGAGACGGTGTCCCCGGTCCGTAGGTCGAATCGCCGGATCTGAGACGGCGAGACGTAGATGTCGTCCGGGCCGGGGAGGTAGTTGTACTCGGGGGCGCGGAGGAAGCCGAAGCCGTCCGGCAGGCACTCGAGCACCCCCTCGGCGAAGATCAGGCCGCTCTTCTCGGTCTGCGCCTGGAGGATCTTGAAGATCAGCTCCTGCTTACGCATACCGGCGGCGCCTTCGACCCCGAGGTCCTTGGCGATGGTGGTGAGCTCGGAGATCGACATCTCCTTGAGCACCCGGATGTCGAGGGTCTTGCCGCCCCCCCCGCCGCCGCCGCCGCCGCCCTGGTCCGGACGGGAGTGGTCGCCGCCCCCTGGGCGATTGCGATGGTTGCGCTTCTGCTTCACGTTGTGTGCTGGTTTAGCCATGGTGTTCCTTTTCGACTGTTCCGGGACCTCCCCGGAGAAAGCTCTCGATCTCCTTCCAGAGCTCGTTGATTCCCTTGCCCGAATGCGCCGAGACCGGGAGGACCCGGACCTCGTCGCCAACTCCGAGAGACCGCCGAACGGCCTCGGGCACCGCCGCCGCCCTGCCTCCGGAGAGGCGGTCGGCCTTGGTGGCGGCGACGACCTGGGGCACGCCCAGCGAGGCCAAAAACCCGCGCGCCTCGACATCGAGCCGCGTCGCGCCCACCTTGGCGTCCACCAATTGGATCACCAGGGGGGGCGCCGGAGCCCCAAGAAAGTACCGCTCCACGAGCTCTCCCCACTCCCGCCGGGCGCTCTCGGAGACCTTGGCGTAACCGTAGCCAGGCAGGTCCACGAAGTAGAGCCGGCGGTTGACCAGGTAGTAATGGATCGCCCGGGTCCGGCCGGGAGTCGAGCTCGTCCGGGCCAGTCCCTTGCGGCCGAGGAGGCGGTTCATCAGGCTCGACTTGCCCACGTTCGACCGCCCGACGAAGGCGATCTGGGGCCGGTCGTCACGAACGAATTGCGCCTCTCCGTGCGCCTCCAGGACGTGCTCGGCTGTCTCGATCTTCACGACCCGAGGCCCGCGCCCGCCGGCTGCGCCCCCCTCGTCACCGCTCTCGGCTGATTCGCCCGGCCGCTCGCGCGGCCGTGCTGTCAAGACCTTGTGATGGGCTCGGAACGGCTCCGTTCCCGGCTACCGGCCGCCCCCGCTTGCCAGTGGCGGCGGCCGTCACGACCGCTCCGGTGCTCTCCCATGCAAGCCGAGAGCCACCGGCAGGGACTCAATGGGCCAGGGAATCCGGCCCGACGGGCGGCTCCGCGGGAGCCTCCTCGAACTTGGCTCCCCCCTTTGGGAGCGGCGAGATCTCGCCGTCGAGAGCGAAGCGCAGCACATCGTCCATCGAGTCGATCAGATGGATCTCGAGGGCGTCGCGGACCTCTTCGGGGATCTCCTCGAGGTCCTTCTCGTTGTCCCGCGGCATGAGCACCTCGTTGATGCCGGCCCGGAAGGCCGCCAGAACCTTATCCTTGATGCCTCCGACCGGCAAGACCTTGCCCCGGAGAGTGATCTCCCCGGTCATCGCCACGTCCTTGCGCACCGGGATGGCGGTGAGCGCCGACACCAGCGCCGTCGCCATGGTGATGCCGGCCGACGGCCCGTCCTTCGGGATGGCGCCCTCGGGCACGTGGATGTGGAGATCCATCCCGTCGTTGAACTCGGGATCGACCCCCAGCAGCTCCGCGCGGCTCCGCAGGTAGGACACCGCGGCCCGGGCCGACTCCTGCATCACCTCGCCGAGCTTGCCCGTGAGGGTGAGCTTGCCCTTGCCCTTCATCAGGCCGACCTCGGTCTCGAGCAGCTCGCCCCCGGCTTCGGTCCAGGCCATCCCGGTGGCGAGGCCGATCTCGGAGGTCTCGTTCTTGCGCCGCTTGCGGAACTTGTGCTTGCCCAGCAGCTCGACGACCGTCTCGGGCCCGATCGAGAGCTCGAGCTCCTGGTTCTCCTCGGTGACCACCCGGCGCGCGATCTTGCGGGCGATCGAGGCGATCTCCCGCTCCAGGTTCCGGACCCCCGCCTCGCGGGTGTAGTGGTCGATCAGGACCCGGATCGCCTCGTCCTGGTAGGTCACCTTCTCGGCCGAGAGCCCGTGCTTTTCGAGCTGCTTCGGGACCAGGAACTGCCGGGCGATGGCGAGCTTCTCATTGGGTGTGTAGCCCGAGAGCTCGATCGTCTCCATCCGGTCCTTGAGCGCCGGCGGGATGGTGTGCGAGACGTTCGCCGTGGCGATGAACATGACCTTCGAGAGGTCGTACTCGACGTCCAGGTAATGGTCGGTGAAGGTGTCGTTCTGCTCCGGGTCGAGGACCTCGAGCAGCGCCGAGGAGGGGTCGCCCCGGAAGTCCATCGACATCTTGTCGATCTCGTCGAGCAGGAAGACCGGGTTGACCTTGCCGGCCTTCTTCATCATCTGGAGGATCTGGCCCGGGAAGGCGCCGATGTAGGTCCGCCGGTGGCCGCGGATCTCGGCCTCGTCGCGCACGCCGCCCAGCGACAGCCGGACGAACTCGCGGCCGGTCGCGCGGGCGATCGACTTGGCCAGCGACGACTTGCCGACGCCCGGGGGGCCGACGAAGCAGATGATCGAGCTCCGGGTCTGGCCCACGAGCTGGCGCACGGCCAGGAACTCGAGGATCCGCTCCTTGATCTTCGCGAGGCCGTAGTGATCCTCGTTCAGGATCTGCTCGGCATGCTTGAGGTCCTTCTGCTCCTCGCTCGCTTCCTGCCAGGGCACCGAGACGATCCAGTCGATGTAGTGGCGCGACACCGTGGCCTCGGCGGAGACCGGTGGCATCGCCTCCAGACGCTTGAGCTCGGCCTCGGCCTTCTCCTTGACCGACTCGGGCAGGCCCGCCTTCTCGATGCGTTCCCTGAGCTCCTCGACCTCGTCGGTGCGGTCGTCCTTCCTCCCCAGCTCCTGATGGATGGCCTTGATCTTCTCGTTGAGGTAGTACTCCTTCTGGGCCTTCTCCATCTGCTTCTTGACCTTGACGTTGATCCGCTTGTCGATGTTGATCTTCTCGACCTCGACCTCGATCAGGTCCTG
>DATKCC010000346.1:0-2524 GCA_035513375.1 Thermoanaerobaculia bacterium
CGCGGCTTCCGACGCCATGTTGAGGGCGAGCCACGAGCGGTTGGTCTCGCTGTTGGCGTGCCAGTGCTCGAGCTTCTTCTTGCGCAGGCTCTCGAGGGTCTTCCGGGTGCAGTCGGGGAAGGTGTAGAGGAGCCGGGTGACTAGGGCGTCGACCGCCTCGTCGAGAGGGGCGAGGTCGATCTCGAGCGAGGCGGCGAAGGCTCGCGCCTCCTCCTTCTCCGCGCCGGTCCGCCACTCGCCGTAGACGATCCGGCCGCCCTCGTCGAGCCAGCGGTCGGTGACCGCCAGCGGGTTCGGGACGAACGCCCCTTCGGGCGTCCGGTGGACCGCCACCACCTCGTTGACCAGCCCCAGCCGGCAGGCCTTGTAGGCCGACCATGGCTCGCACAGGACCAGGCTCTCGGCGGCCCGGGCGAAGCCGACGTAGAGGTGGAGGAAGTCGGTCGAGCCGCCGTCCGGCGCCGAGCCGTGGACCGGGCCCGCCTGACCGAACGAGGCGTGGCCGGCGGCGACCGTGAAGTCGCAGGCCATGCCGATCTCCTGGCCGCCGGCGATCCGCAGGCCGTTGACCCGCGAGACGACCGGCTTGTCGCAGTACAGGATCGCCGTCACCATGTCGTTGAACAGGCGCATGTACTGGAGGTACTCGTGCGGCCGGCCGGCGTAGTAGGTCGCGTACTCGGCGGTGTTGCCGCCGGTGCAGAAGGAGCGCTCGCCGGTGCCGGTAAGGACCACGGCGACGGCCGCCCGGTCGGCGCTCGCGCGGCGGAGGGCGAGGATCACCTCCTTGACCGCTTCGGTCGTGTAGCTGTTGAGCTGGGCCGGGTTGTCGAGCGAGATCCAGACCTGGTGGAGGCCGGCGACAGCGGCGCCGTCCCGGGCCCGCACCGGCCGGTTCTCGTAGCGGATGTGGCGGAACGGCAGCTCGGGGACGAGCTCGTGGTTCTTGAGCGGGGTCATGGTGACGGTTGGGTTCCTTTCAAAGCGTAGGGCGGGCCTTGGCCCACCGGGCCGAGAGGTGGCGGACCGTAGGGTGGGCCTTGGCCCACCAGGCCGAGAGGTGGCAGAGCGTAGGGTGGGCCTTGGCCCACCAGGCCGAGAGGTGGCGGTGCAGGCCAAGAGGTGGTGGCGCAGCGGTAGGGTGGGCCTTGGCCCACCAGGACGAGAGGTGGGTCTCCACGCCTCATCCTTCCGGGTGCAGGATCATCCGGCGCCCCAACCGGTGGTTGGCCATGTCGTCGAGCAGCCGGTTGACCTCGCTCATCGGCGCGTGGTCGACCACCGGCGAGAGCGCCACGGCGCCCCGGAAAATCAGGTCGAGGACCGCCGGGTAGGCCTCCGGCGGGCAGCCCCAGGTGCCGTGGACCGTCGCGTCGAAGGCCATCAGGTTCGACAACCGGACCGAGACCGCCTCCGGGGTGTACCCCACCAGGACCAGGGTCGCCGCGCGGTCGAGCAGACCGAACGCCAGCGCCTGGCCGGCGGCGGTGCCGGAGGTCTCGAACACCCGCAGGCGGAGCGACGGCACCTCCCACTCCCGGGCGACCTCTCGGACCTGCCGCCGGACGTCCTTGGGATCGCGCCCCCCGGCGTCGATCGTCCGCTCGGCACCGAACTCCCGCGCCGCCTCGAGCGCCTCGGCGCGGACGTCGCAGGCCACCACCCGGGCGCCCAGGGCGCAGGCGATCTGGACCAGGAAGCCGCCGACGCCGCCGGCCCCGACGACGACCGCCAGGTCACCGGCTACGAGCCCGGCCCGCGCCGTCGCCTGGTAGGCGGTCGAGACCGCGTCGGCCACCACCGAGAGCTCGTCGAGCGGGAAGCCCGCCGGCGCCCCGTCGAGCGGCACCAGCGGCGCCGCCGGCACCAGCAGGTGGCTCGAGAAGCCGCCGTGGATGTCGTTGCCCGGCATCTTCTGGCTCGGGCAGGCGTTGCCGCGGCCGGCGCGGCAGAAGGCGCACTCGCCGCAGGGGAGCACCGCCGGCACCAGCACCGGCCGGCCGACCAGGTCCTCGAAGCCGGCGCCGGCTGCGGCGACCGTGCCGGTGATCTCGTGGCCCAGGACCAGCGGCAGCGGGTGGCGGGGCGCCACCGAGCCGTCGGCGAAGCCGAGGTCGGTATGGCAGAGCCCGCAGGCCGCGACCGCGACCAGCGCCTCGCCCGGACCGGGCTCGGCGACCGTCAGGTCGCGAAGGACCAGGGGCCGGGCCGGGGTCTCCAGAAAGTAGCCAGCGGCGTTCATCGCATCGGCCTCCGGGTCTCCCCTGTTGGGGGGCGTTCGGGAAACGTTGCGTCGAACCTAGGTGAACGATCGTTCGTTCGTCACCACCCCAAGGGGTAGTTTCTCTGCGCCGAGCGGTGCGAAGCCAGCGCCGCCGGCGGGAGGCAGATGCCGTCGGTCCAGCCAGACTGCAGCGGAGCGCGAGGAGTAAGGGGGCGGGATGGTAGGCTTCGCCAGTGGAGGATTCCGCGCATTTCAACGACATGTTGAGAGAGCGCGGGATCGAGCGAGCCTGGGTCGATC